>NZ_DAOUCJ010000063.1 GCF_034432235.1 Thermoflexus sp.
TCAACGACAACACCTTCGTAATCGCCGACGTCAGCGTCGTCTTCCCATGATCTATATGCCCAATCGTCCCCACATTCACATGCGGCTTCGCCCGCACAAACACCGCCTTCGACATCGTTGCACCTCCATAAGGTGATCTGGATGCAGGATCCATTGCCACTATCGGCCTACCGGCTTCTTCTCACCTGCCCGGATGATCGATTCCGCGATATGCGGCGGCACCTCCGCGTAATGGTCGAATTCCATCGAGAAAGTGCCGCGGCCCTGGGTGATGGAGCGCAGGGTGGTCGCATAGCCGAACATCTCGGCCAGCGGCACCAGCGCCCGGATGGCCTGGATGCCTTTCCCCCGGTTCTCGATCCCCTGGATCTGGGCCCGACGGGAGGAGAGATCCCCCACCACATCCCCGGTGTAGGTCTCCGGGACGATGACCTCCACGCGCATGATGGGTTCGAGCAGCACCGGGGCGGCCTTCTCCGCCGCGTTCCGGAGCGCCAGCGAGGCCGCCACCTTGAAGGCCATCTCCGAGGAGTCCACCTCGTGATAGGAGCCGCCGACCAGAGTGGCCCGGATATCCGTCAGCGGATACCCGGCCAGCACCCCGGCCTCCATGGCCTCGATCAGGCCCTTCTCAATGGCCGGAATGAACTCCTTGGGGATGATCCCGCCGACGGTGGCATCGACGAACTCAAACCCCTTGCCCCGCTCCAGGGGCTCGAAATCGATGATCACGTGCCCATACTGGCCCCGGCCGCCCGTCTGCCGCACGAAACGTCCCTCCACGCCCTTCACCGGCCGGGTGAATGTCTCCCGATAAGCCACCCGCGGGCGCCCCACATTCGCCTGCACCCGGAACTCCCGCTTCATCCGCTCGATCAGGACCTCCAGATGCAGCTCCCCCATCCCGGAAATGATGGTCTGGCCCGTTTCCGGATCCGTGCGGACCCGGAAAGTGGGGTCCTCCTCTGCCAGTTTGCGCAGGGCTTCGCTCAGGCGATCCTGATCCGCGATCGTCTTGGGCTCGATGGCCACAGAGACCACCGGCTCCGGGAAGGTAATGCTTTCCAGGATGATCGGCGCTTCCGGATCGCACAGGGTGTCGCCGGTGAACGTATCCTTCAGGCCCAGCGTGGCCGCGATATCCCCGGCATAGACCTCTTTGATCTCCTCCCGACGGTCCGCATGCATCCGCAGGACCCGTCCCACACGCTCCCGCTTGTTCCCACGGGTGGAGTTGGTGATCTGCTGGCCTGCGGTGATCTTCCCCGAATAGACCCGGAAATAGACCAGACGACCGACATATGGATCGGTCACCACTTTGAACACCAGCGCGGCCAGCGGGGCGTCGTCCGAAGCCGGTCGGGTTTCCTCCTGACCGGTGATCGGATTCACCCCCTTCACAGGTGGGATATCCACAGGGGAAGGCAGGTAATCCACGATCGCGTCCAGCAGCGGCTGGATCCCTTTGTTGCGGAGCGCGGAGCCGCACAGCACCGGGACCAGCTTCCCGGCGATGGTGGCCCGGCGGAGGGCGGCCCGGAGCTCCTCGATGGTGATCGGCTCGCCCTCCAGATATTTCATCGTCAGCTCATCATCGGTCTCGGCGATCCGTTCCACCAGGGTCTCCCGGGCATGTCGGGCCTCCTCCTCCAGTTCGGGAGGGATCGGCTCATAGGCCATCTGGGTCCCCAGCTCATCCACCCAGTAAATCGCCCGCTTCTCCAGGAGATCCACCACTCCCCGGAAATCCGCCTCCGCCCCGATCGGGATCTGAATCGGAACCGGATTCGCCCCCAGGCGATCCCGGATCATCTGGATCGTGTTCCAGAAATCCGCCCCCACCCGATCCATTTTGTTCACGAAACAGATGCGGGGAACACCGTAACGATCCGCCTGACGCCACACCGTCTCGGATTGGGGCTCCACCCCATGCACTGCGTCAAAAACAACGACACCCCCGTCCAGCACACGCAGGCTCCGTTGGACCTCAGCGGTGAAATCGATGTGCCCGGGGGTGTCGATGATGTTGATCTGGTGTCCCCGCCAGTAACAGGCTACTGTCGCAGCGGTGATGGTGATCCCCCGCTCGCGCTCCAGTTCCATATAATCCGTAACCGTGGTCCCCTCATCGACGGAGCCCAGCTTATAGGTTTTGCCGGTATAGAACAGGATGCGCTCGGTGGTGGTGGTTTTGCCCGCATCGATATGAGCGATGATTCCGATATTCCGGATCTTATCAATTGGAACTTCCCGCGGCATCTCTCCTTGCTCCTGTAACTCTGTCAGATGAGCTGGACTGACACGATGGAACATCAAGGGGGAAAATCAAGCCCCTTCCCCTCTTCTCGTTGTCTCGTCTGACCCAAAAGGGAATATCCTTCATCTTTTCCGACCAGCTGCCTTCAGCGGCCGGCCCATTTTTCTGAAACCGGCGGGAAACCAGCAGGTTGTTCAGCGACAGGGTCACGGCCCCAGCCGTCTCGCCTGCCGCGAACGGCCATCCTCTTCAACAGACCGACGCCGTTGGGCTTCCGCAGGAGAGCCCCTCCCCCGAGGGGGTCAACGGCGTAACACCCATCTGCAAATCCCGGCAGGTGAACACCCTTCCCCAGATGGGGATCGGCCGCTCACCACCGATAATGCGCAAAGGCGCGGTTGGCCTCCGCCATGCGATGGGTATCCTCACGCTTTTTAACCGCCGCCCCCGTCCCATTGGCCGCGTCGATCAGCTCGGCCGCCAGCTTCTCGATCATCGACTTCCCAGGACGTTCCCGGGCGGCGTTCACAATCCAGCGCAGCGCTAAGCTGACCTGGCGATCCGGCGGCACCTCCAGAGGGATCTGATAGGTAGCGCCGCCCACCCGGCGCGGGCGAACCTCCAACAGTGGCTTGGTGTTCGCCAAGGCCTTCTCAAAAATCTCCATGGCCGGCCGCCCGGTGCGGCGCTCGATCAAATCGAAAGCGCTGTAGACGATCCGCATCGCCAGGCTCTTTTTGCCGTTCATCATCACTTTGTTGATCAGCTTGGCGACCAACACGCTGTTATATCGGATATCGGGAGCGATCTCTCGTTTCGGTGCACGACCCCGTCGCATGGATCTCCTTCCTGTCGACCGGGATGCATTCGCCTGCCTCGGGGAGGACAAATGGATCTCCTCTGGATTCCGGAAGCGCCGATCGGCCGAGAGCCGTTCTTTGCCACCCTGCTGGGCTTGCCACGCTACGGAACGCCCCCGCGGCGCGGCAGCGGGAAAGAGGACCCCGGGGAAGCCCTACCCGGCAGACGCAACCAGAAATTATAGCGGCAGGGTGAAAACCTGTCAAACCGCGCGAGAGCGAGCGAGGTTCCAACGGTCAGCGATCGCCGGAACGCGCTCCAGCAACGCCCTTGAAAGGCGCTAATGGGAAGTTTCCTGCCAGAAGAGGAAGAGAATCCCCGCGATCACCAGCGCCCACAGCCACATCACGGCGGGGTGGCTGAGAAATTCCAGACCCTGCTGCAAAGCCCTGGCAGGATGGGAGATGAGACGCGTGAGGCCCTCATACATCCATTCCAGCGACAGGAACGGACGCACCCGGGCCCAGCCCCGAGCCGCTGCATGCATCTTATCCGCCTGCCATAGGCCAATGATCCCCAGCCCGAGGCTCGCAAGCAGGGGAAGGCGAAAAACCACCGGCACATCCTGCCAGGCCCCGAACAGCCCGCCCAGCGTGATCAACCCGAACATCCCCAGCGCCAGGGCGAGGCCATAAGCGGCCCGCCAGATTCGTTCAGAAGGCAGGGGCTCCTCCGCCGCCCGAAGCCAATCCCGACATAGAGCGCCCAGCAGCAAAGCGGAGGGAAGCGTCAGGAGGGGCCAGGCCCAGAAAGGCCATGCCTGAAAGGGAGCCGCAGCGATCCGCATGCCCGGCATCATGGGCAGGCCGGCGATCGTCAGGATCGCCGCCAGGGCGGGAACCCCCCATAGGGACGTTCGATCGAAGGGACGGCCAGCGAAGATCAGGGCAAAGCCAACCGGCCACAGGATGGCCGCCAGCGGAGCGACGTCCGGATGGGCCAGCCCGGCCAGCGCCCACCAGGCGGCGCTTCCCCATGCCGCCTCCACCAACCCCGCCCGCGGATCGGGCTCCGCCCACGCCCAGAGCCCCCCCAGCAGAGCAGTCAGCCCCAGAGCCGCGGCCACCCACGGCATCCCTGGCCATCCGCGGATCAGCGGGGCGAGATGGCCCCATAGCATCAGCCCCACGGCAGTCGGCAAGATATACAGCAATGCGACGCGATTCACCTCATCGGCCAGCTCCGGCGGGCGCCCGACATGAAACGGGTAAATATCCAGGCGAATCAGCGCGGCGAGCACCAGGAAGGGGAGCGGAGCGATCCCCGCCATGCGGCTCCAGAAGAGGCTGTCGCCGGAACGCCAGATCTGCCAGGCCGCCGCCCAGAGGCTCAAAAGGGCCGCCCCGTTCACCAGGCCGGCCATAACCGCCCGATCCGCGACGGCCTGGCCCCGTCGGATCAGAAGGAAAGCCAAGAACATCGCGTCCAGCGCGGCCCATGCCATGAGAAGGGTGAAGAGATCCGCCGTTAGAGCAGCACCGGTGGCCACAACCACCATCCCGAGGGCCAGGGCTCGCGGCCATCCCCGGCCCTGACCGGGATGGGCCACCCCCATCCAGGCCACCAGGAACCCGGCCAGCAGAACCCCCAGGCCCTGCCCCCAGACCGGAGTCGTGAGACGGAAGACCCAGGCCGTCTGAAAGACGGAGAAGGGCCGCTCCAGGCGAAGGGCGACTTCCTGGGGAGGCTGGCGCCACGCCAGCAACCAGAGCCCCAGAGCTCCTGTGAGGGCGAGGCCCACTGCCAGGCTGGCTCCCCGCAGGCTGGGAAGCCGTCGCCCCACTCCAACGCCCAGGATCCCGATCCCCATGGTTATCCACGCCAGGATAATCCACTCCATCGCTCTGAGCTCTCCTCCTTAATTCATCTATTCATCAACGGCCACCATGTGCACCGAAGCCTTCAGAATGGGTCCATGATCTTGCGGGACCGTCCCTTTCAAGGGGCCCTCTTTGGAGGCCCCGATCCGATCGCTGTTGGGCTAAGGTCCCTTCATGATCAAGGGAAGCCAGATTCGACGATCCAGGATCCGCTCCTCGATCCACACGAGGCGATTGTCCCCTTCATGGCTGAGGATAGCAAGCCGGGCAACGGGATCGAAGACCATGTCCCGCGGGAAGATCCCGGTGGTGAGGATCTTCCGAACGCTGGGGCCCTCCAGGGCTGCGATCTGGAAATCGCTGGCCACATACGCCAGCCGGCTCCAGGGGCTGACCCAGATCCGACGGGGCTCAAAGGGGAGAGAGACGGTGAACGCCCACTGCGTCCCTGTCAGCACCGCCACCTGACGGGTCCCGCTCAAGGCCACGTAGACCCAGCCGGATGCCGGATCCGCCCCGATGGCCACGGGCACCCCCTCGACGGTCCGGCTGGCCACACGGGCGGGACCCTCCAGGATCCACACCGTGCCGGTGGCCCCGATCCCGGATCCCACATAGGCCAGGCCGTTCGCCGGCTGCACCGTGAGGGCCCGAGGAGGATACACTTCCCCCGTCGTGGTCAGCCAGAAAGAAGCCGTGATGGGGCTGGTCAAAGAGAAAACCGCCACCTGAGCGCTGCTCCTCACATAGAGGTAATGGCGTTCAGGATCCACCGCGATCTCCCGAACGGGAGGCCAGAACAACGGGCTCTCCCCTCCAATTGGAAGGGTGTAGACCGTCGTCCCCGTGATCGCCAGCAGCCACGGCCGGTCTGAGGCCCCTCCCCAGACCACGCCATGCACCGGATCCGAAAACAGGGTCGAGACGGCAGCGCTCAGAGGCCAGGTGATCCACCCATCCTCCTGAAGGATCCATAACAACAGGACCCAAGGATGCGCCACATATACCCATCCGGTCCCCGCGTCCACGGCGATCCGGCGTTCCGAAGGCAAAAGGATCGAAGGGCCCCATGGGACCAGATGGCTAACGGTGAGGACCCCGGTCCCGGACAGGACATACAGGGTGCCTTCGAACGCGTTCAGGGCGTAAAGCCGCTTCCCGTCGGGGGAGAGCGCCAGGGAGCCCAGGCCAAACCCGTTCGGGTATTCGGCAACCGGAGTGGTCCGGCTGAGCACCCAAAGATCCGTCGATAGTCCGGGATCAGGTTCCTTCCCGGTTATGTAGACCCACTGGGAGGGGGTGGCCGCGATGAAGTGGGGACGAACGGGCATGGAGATCACGGTTAAGCGGGACAGCTCGCGGGAGAAGATGTGGATCTCCTGACTGAAGAACGCCCCCCCCACGATCTCCCCGGAGGAGGGGATGACGTCGATGGGATTGTAACCGTGCGGGAAGGGAATGCGGGTGATCACCTCCGTCCGCGAGAGGACCGTGATGAAATCCGGAATCCAATGGGTCGCATACACCCGCTCGCTATCCGGATCCACCGCGATCTCGTAGGTCTCGGTCACCGGGAGGGTGGCGCTCACCGAGCGGCCGTGGAGGATCTTCATCTCGTTCGGGCTGGCCACATAGGTGAGGCGGCTGTAAGGATGATAGACGATGAAGTGAAGGGGTCCGTCCAGGGGAAGGGAGGCCACCCGCTCCGTCCCGCTCAGGATCCACAGCCTCTGGGTGCCGGTGTAAACGCCCAGATACAGATCCCCGCTCTCCGGATGCGGGACCAGAAAAGACGCACCGGGAGCGCTCATGATCGTTAGAACGGACGTGGCGCTGATGACGGCCAGGTGGGTCGAGATCGGCGGATAGGGATTCGCCTGCATGGCCACATACAGCAGCTGGGTCCGGGGATGGAGGACCCCTCCGGTCACCGTATACGGGAGGTTCACCCGGGCGATCGGGGTGGTCCCGCTCATGATCACCACCGAGCGGCCATCCGCCGTGAACCAGCGCGGGGTTTGCGCATGGAAACTCAGCGCGCAGGAGCCGGGCACGATCTCCCGGAGCGCGGCGCCCCGGAGGATAGTGGCCCCGCCGGCCCGGCAGATTCACACATCTCCGGAGACCGGATGGACTCTGGCGACCCCCGGAGATAAACCCGGTCCGGGATCCAGGAGGGTTTCGGCGAGGGAAACCGGGACCACCGGATCCGAGGGGGAGGCGATCGAAACGGAGACATGGTTGGCCTGGATGGGCTGGAGCCCGATCAGGGCGGCCAGCAACAGGAAACCGCTGAGGCCAAGACCTCCCACGAGAAGGATGCGCATGGAGCGACCCCCCATCTTTCTATGAGGGAAAGCCTTTGGTTCCCAGTATAACCGGAGGACGCCCCCGGCGGGAATCGCCGAGCGGGCGGGAAGCCCGTGACGTTCCGGAGCTCGCGAACCGCGTGGCCAGCCCTCCCCCGCATCCGATTGAGCTAAACTCGATAAGGAACCCATCCTCATCTGGATCGCCGGCCATGCCCAAACGGATCGCGATCATCGCCCACGATGGAAAGAAAGGGGAGCTGGTGGAGTGGGCCCGGCGCGAGCGGGACCGCCTGGCCCGCTATGATCTGGTGGCGACGGCGACAACCGGGCGCACCCTCCAGGAAGCCCTGGGCCTGGAGGTGGCCTGTGTCCGCTCCGGTCCCCAGGGCGGGGACGCCCAGATCGCTGCGATGGTGGTGGAGGGGAAGATCGACGCCGTGATCTTCCTGGTGGATCCCCTTTACGCTCACCCCCATGAGCCGGACATCCGCACGGTGATGCGGCTGTGCAATGTGCATAACGTTCCGCTGGCCACCAACCTGGCCACCGCCTCGATGGTCCTCCGGGGGCTGGAGGAAGGATGAGCCGGCGCCGCTGGCTGTTCTGGCTGGTCCTGGATCTCGTGGCCCTGGCCGTTCTGATCTGGATCGACCGGTCGCTGGGAACGAATCGTCCGGCGATGAGGGGAAGCCCTTCTCCAACCCCGACTCCCTCTGCGGATCATTATGCGCAGCAGGCGGAAGCCGCCTACCGGGCAGGGGATCTCCGGCGGGCCGAGGAAAGCTACCGGCTGGCCCTTTCCCTGGAACCCGAAAATCCGGCCCGGTATCCTCCCCTGATCCGCCTTCTGGCCTTCAGCAATCGCCTGGAGGAAGCTGCCACCTGGATGGAACGCGCCCGACGGCTGGCCCCGGAGGATCCGATGGTCCTCGGGATGGCAGCGCTGATCCTGGACTGGCAGGGGAAGATCCCGGAAGCGCTCCAGGCGGGCGAGCAGGCCATCGCCCGGGCACCGGAATCCGCCCCTCTCCACGCCTATCTGGCGGAAGCCTATGCGGACGCCCATCGTCCGCAAGCGGCCCTGGCGGCGGCCCAGAAAGCCCTATCCCTGGATCCAGAACATCCGGACGCCCATCGAGCGCTGGGCTACGTGTATGAGACTATGGGGCGCTACGCCGAGGCCATGGCGGCCTATCGGGAAGCCCTGGCCCGGGACCCCCACATGGTGATCGTCTGGCTGGCCCTGGGGCGCAACGCCCTGGTTCTTCGCCAGACCCCGGTCGCGGTGGAGGCGTTCCAGCGAGCGGCCGCCCTGCGGCCCGAGGACCCGCGGGTTCTGGATGAGCTGGGCTGGCTCTATTACAACCTGGGGCGTCTGGAGGAGGCCCAGCAAACCCTGGAGCGGGCGCGAACCTATGGCCCCGATGACTGGCGGATCCTTTACCATCTGGGGATCACCCTGTATGCCCGCCGCCAGTATGAGGAGGTCGTTCGGGAGGAGCATCTCCCCCGGGGCATCGCCCGGCTCCAGGAGGTCCTGCGCCAGGAAGGGAAGGCCTGCACCCCAGAGACGGTGAGCGGGGAACCCCGTTGCGCCCGGCTGGTGGAGATGGCCTACATCCTGGGGCTCTCGGAGTATTATCTGGGAGATTGCGAAAAGGCGCGCCCCTGGTTCGCGCTTGCGCTTTCCCTCTCGCCCCAGGAGGAAAACGCATCGAAGGGCCTTCGATTGTGCGAGGAAAGCCACGGACGGCCGTAGTGGAGATCCCGGATCCGCTTTTTCATCTCCGGCAAACTCTCATGAACGCACGACGCTTCGGCCAGCCCCATTCGATGGGATCCAGCCAGCGGGGATCCCGAGCGATCCCTCTGGGTCTCCTCGCTCTTTTCTTTGCGCTGGAGCTGATCGCGCTTCCCTCGGCCTTTGTGCACAACGACGAGGCCCATGGGGCCATCGTCCTGATCTACAATCTGCCGGACACTTTGCGAGCGGTGGCCCGGGACAGCCATCCGCCCCTCTATTATGTTCTGCTCTGGGGATGGCTCCGGCTGGTTCCGCACCCCTTGGCCCTGAAATTCGTTTCGCTGTTCTTCGCCCTCCTGGCCCTCGCGCTCGTTTACCGTCTGGTAAAGGCGGCGGCCGGCCAGCGCACCGCAACGCTGGCGATGCTCCTCCTCGGATTGAACCCGCTGTTCTTCGCCATGGCTACGATCGGCCGGATGTATTCCATGGCGATCGCCTGGAGCGCCCTGGGGGCATGGCATGCCCTGCGTGGGCGCGATCGGGGATGGTTGCTCAGCGCCTGGGGGTTGACCCTCACCCATTTCTATGGGGTCTTCTTCCTCCCCGCCCAGCGTCTGCTGACCCGGGGTCCGCGCTCCTGGTTTCGAGAAACCCTCCTCATCGCCCTGGCGACCCTTCCCCTGCTTCTCTGGTCGATCGGCGCGCTGGGCCCCTCGCTGGACCATACGGTGCAGACCCTGGCGCGGATCCCCATTCGCCCCACTCCCTTCGAGGTTCTGGCGAACCTGATGGGCGCTCTGGGGATCGGCATTGGAGCCGATGGGCTGCTGGGCGGGGTCGGGGCCATGCTCACGGCCATTGGGATCGGGGCGGCGATCTCCGCTCGAACCCTCCGCCTCGGGCTGGCGATGGCGATTCCCATCGGGATCGGGCTGGCGCTGGCCCTTCGTTTCCCCTTCTATGCCGCCCGTTATTTTTCCCCGATCCTGCCTTTCTATGTGTGGATGCTGACCACCGGCTGGAGCCGCCGATGGCGGCGGCTCCTGACCCCCCTTTTCCTCATCCTGGGGGTGTACGGCATCGGACGAACATGGGCGGTTTATGAGAACGCACCGATTTATGTGGAAGCCCAGCGGGAGCTCTACGCCACCCTGCATACCCTTGCCTATCCGACGGATCGCCTGATCTTCCACGGCTACTGGAACCAGGCGGAGATGGCCCTCTTCTACCCGGAGACCCGGCCCCGCCTGCGTTCGATGGAGGATCTCATCCGCCAGGAGGGTCGGCTGCACGAGCCCACCTGGCTGATCGGTGTGACCTTCTTTCAGGAGCTTTACCGGCCGGTGGCGGAGACCCTCGCCCGACAGGGACCATTTGACCGCCATGCCTGGTATCCCATGGCGGAAGTCTTCCGCTTCGTGCCATGGCCGGATTCCTTATCTTGGCAGCCTCTCCATGTCCGCTTTGAGGAGGGTATTCGCCTGGAGGCGATCGCCCTCCTGGACCCGGTCGCCGAGCCCCGGGGGAGCGTTCGGATCGGCCTGCGCTGGCGGGCCGAACGCCCCATTGCCCGCCGTTACGTGGTTTTCGCCCATCTCTGGGATTCAGAGGGGCGCTACCGGGCCGGGACGGACCGCGAGCCGGTGCCGCCCACAGAGGCGTGGGAGGTTGGGTTGCCCATCACCCAGACGATCGCCATCGGCGTGCCTCCCTTTCTACCCGCCGGCCGCTATCGGGTCGTGATCGGCATGTATGAGCCGGTGGGATCCGGATGGCGACGCCTGCGGACCGAAACGGGGGAGGAGGCGGTGCCGATCGGCTTCGTCGAGATCCGTCCGCTGCTCGAAGAATCCCGTCGCCCGGGACCCACGCTCCCCATCGGGATCACCATCCTGGAAAGCCAGGCGTGGCACACCGAGATCGACGGCACGCCGCGATGGCGGGTGCACCTCGTCTGGCGAGCGGATCGGCCCATCGAGAAGGATACGCACCGATTGCTCCTTCGATCCCCTGATGGGACTGTGGTGGGCCTGACGCCTCCTGAAGGGTGGTTCCCAGGGGCTCGATCGGCGGGGGAGGTCGTGGCGGAGATCTGGGAGTGGAAAGAGCCGCTTGCGCCGGGGCGTTATCAGGTATTCTGGGAAGGAGGAGCCGATTTCGCCCTTCTGACGTTTCGGGTTCCACCGGATGGTTATCGATGGAATTATGACTGGATTTTCCTGAATCGCCTTCCCTGGTGATGGGATTCCGGGCAAAAGGAGAGCCGGGATGATCCGGGATCTGTTCCTGAATCAGGAGCCGGCCCTTCGGTTCTTCGCCGGTCTTGTCTATTACACGCTTGGCCTCAGCCTGATCCTGCAATCCCGGGGTCACAGCCGCCTGCGCCTGGCCCGCAGCCTCCCCTGGCTGGCCGGCTTCGGGATCCTCCATGCCATCTATGAATGGAGCGGGGCGCTCCTCCTGCCGGTGCGCTCGCCCCTCGCGGCGGAGGCGGCGAGCCTGTTCATGATCGGTCGGATCATGAGTCTGGCGCTGGCTTTCTTCTGCCTCTTCGAGTTCGGCGCTGACATTGTGGCTCCCCTCGGCCCGCGCTGGCTGTGGCTGCGGTCCATCGGGATGATCCTCTTCCTGGGCTGGAGCGCAGGGGCCTTCGCCATCGGCCTTCTTTCTGCTCTTTCCCTGCAGCAGTGGGCGCGTTGGGTGGAGGCCAGCGCGCGCTGCCTCCTGGGCTTCCCTGGCGGATTGCTGGCGGCCTACGCCCTGCGCCGCCACACCTTCCATCTCCTGGTTCCCATGGCCCGGCCGCACATCATCGGGATGCTCCGCACCGCCGGGCTGGCCATCGCCGCCTACAGCCTCCTGGCCGGCCTCGTCGGGCCTGCGATCCCGGTCTTCCCACTGGATCGGATCCATGAAGAAGCCCTGCAAGATCTCACCGGCGTCCCTATCTTCCTGCTGCGCAGTCTCGCGGGGATCGTGCTGGTGGGGGGCATGCTGCGCGCCCTGGAGATCTTTGAGATCGAGCTGAGCAGCCGGCTGAGCAGCCTGGAGGAAGCCCAGATCCTGGCCAGCGAGCGAGAGCGGATGAGCCGGGAATTGCACGATCGCACCCTCCAGATGATCTACGGGGCCGGCCTGCTGGTTCGCAACGTTCAGGCTCAGATGGAACCTGCCGCCGCGAGGGCCCTCGATCCGGTGGTTCGCCTGCTGGACCAGGCGGTGCAGAGCCTGCGGGAGATCCTTCAGGAACTCCAGGCCCGCCCGGCCATGGCCAGCCTGATCGATGGCCTGGAGCGCCTCATCCGGGAGTACAGCCTTCCGGCTCTCATGGATGTAGAGACCGAATGGGAGATCCCCTCGGATGCCCAATTGCCCCCAGCTCAGTTGCGTCATATCCTGGCCATCGTCTCCGAAGCCTTAAGCAACGTTGTCCGCCATGCCCGGGCCCGACGGGTCCACATCCGCGCCGCTTTGCATGATGGCCGGCTCCAGATCCGGATCGCCGATGACGGCCGAGGATTCGGCCCGGAGGTCCAGCCCGGCTTCGGCTTGCGCAATATGGAGGAGCGTGCCCATCTGCTGAATGGACGCCTGGAGATCCAGAGCCAGCCCGGTGCAGGGACGACAGTGATCTTAGAGGTCCCATGGTTGGGGATCCGTCGGGAGGCGCTCCATCGCCCGATGGGGACGAGCCAGCCCCAGCCGGAGGAAGACAACCGGTGCGCCCCAGGTCACCCAGAGTCCGATCCCCACATACCGCAATAACCGGAGGGCCGGCTCCTCGGAAAGGAAAGATGGGAGGAGGGCAAACATGGCGGTCAGGCCTCCATAGATCGCCCCCAAGGTGAAGAGACCGATCCCCAGGCGCAGCCCCCGCTGCCATAACGGCCCGCCTGGATGAAATCCGTTCCCACCGGACTCCCCGATCGCCCCCCATGCCATGCCCAGCCATGCGCCGAGCGGCACCGCCGTTTCCCGGGTTCGATGAGCGAGAAAAAGGAGGATCACCACCCCTGCGGCGAGCAACGCGCTCCGTCCGCGGGAAGTGGCCAGCCGGCGGACCACCCGGGGGGCTGCATACACCATCAGGAGCGCCACCAGCATCCCAACCCCCCAGCCGACCAGCACGTCGTGGGGAAAATGCACGCCCAGGATGATTCGCGATAAGCCGATGAGAAAGACGAGCCCGATCGCGAGGATCGTGAAAAGCGGATGCCTTACCATCCCAGCCAGCGTTCCCCAGAGGGCGGCGGCGCTCACGGCATGCCCGCTGGGCAACCCGTATCCCAGCCTCTCCCCGCCGGGCAACAGCACTCGAACTTGATCCGGGGCGACCTGGAAGGGGCGGGGCATGGCGAAGAGATCCTTTAAGACGAACGTGAGGTAACTGCCCAGCAAAAGACCGGTGGCCGTATAGAGGACCTCGCGCTTCCGGTAGCCCCACAGCAGGGCAGAAAGGATGAGGAGGAACGCCTGCTCCTCCCCCAGGAACGACATCATGCGCCAGAAGGCGATGGCCCATGGAGGCTGAAGCCTCTGCAGTTGAGCGATCCACTCAATTTGCCAGCGCATCCAATCCGGCATCCGGGTCCTCCAGAGCAGGATGAAGCATTCCACCGGCTCCCGCCGCGCAGCCAGCGGCGCGATCCTTCACCTAAGCCGGCAAGAGGATGGAAAATCCCCGGCCATGATAGGCAGGATCGCAGATTCCTGTGGATTCAGCTATCATGTTAAAGAAGCAAGGACAGCTCCCCTTCCCCCCCCGGAATCCCGGAATAAGGAGGTGCTTATGGCCATTCGGATCACCTGGTATGGCCATGCCGCCTTTCTGATCGAGAGCGACGGCAAGCGCATTCTGATCGATCCTTTCCTCAGCGGCAACCCCATGGCTCCCGTGAAAGCTGATGAGGTCCATGCCGATGTGATCCTGATCACCCACGGCCATGCGGATCACGTGGGGGACGCGGTGGACATCGCCCGGCGAACGGGGGCCCTGGTGATCAGCAACTATGAAATCGTCTCATGGTTCCAGAGCAAAGGGATTTCGAACACCCATCCCCTGCACATCGGCGGAGGCCGCGATTTCGACTTCGGCCGGGTGAAGCTCACCCCCGCGCTCCACGGTTCCGTCCTGCCCGATGGCTCGTATGGCGGAAACCCGGCGGGGATCCTGCTCTACCTGGGGAAGCATCGGATCTACCACGCCGGCGACACCGGCCTGTTCGGAGACATGAAGCTCATCGGCGCGGAGAAGCTGGACCTTGCCCTCCTGCCCATTGGGGATAACTTTACGATGGGCCCGGCGGATGCCCTGCAGGCGGTTCGCCTTCTGAAGCCGAAAGTCGTCATCCCAATGCATTATAACACCTGGGAATTGATCCAGCAGGATCCCCACGCTTGGGCCCGGAAGGCGAAGGCCGCCGTGAAGGGCTTGAAAGTGGTGGTGCTGGAACCAGGCGGGTCCTTCGAGCTGAAGTAAGCAACCCGTCTACGGCACCTAGGCGCCGCACTCCTCCCGTCTGCCCCCCTCGGGGAGGACCGGGCAGCGGCGGGGCACCCAGCGCGCCACACCCCGCCCGGAATCCACCCCGAGGGAATTTCCGGCATTTGCCTTCCTGGGGGATTTTGACTTACAATAGGGAATAGCCCGGCCATGTGCGTGAGGTCGTGCTCAGCGGCTTGCGCCAACACCTGATAGAGCGGGGGCCGGACTCTGGCCTGGGGACGCGTTAGACGGCCTGCGCGCGGGGCCCGTCAAGGCGGCAACCGGCAGGAGGCCCCCACCTGAGCGAGAGGGTGCATCAGCCCGGCGGCCCACGGCATGGCGGGGCTTTTTATTTTTCGACATAAGCGCCGTTTGTTTCCAGTGGGCCTGTCCTCACCCCGGGCCCTACCCGGCTGGCCAGCCGTCTGTGGAATTAGGCACGATGGGTCTCCAGCCAGTCAGCCAGCGCCCAGCGTCGCTCGGTCACTTCATCCAGCTGTCGAGCGAGCGCCAGCGCTCGAACCCGCAGGCCGGCGGCCTCCTCGCCAGCCCCGAGCGCGTCCACCGCCAGGGACCACCAGCCCAGGATCGCCCGGGCCAGCAGCCGGATCGCCTCATAGGAGGGTTGGGGGAAACTCTCCGCCAGATTCTCCAGCGCTGCCTCCGCTGTGGCCTGCACCACAGATCCTTCTGGACCGGCAGCCCGGGCGCGCGCCCACATGTTGAAGACATCCAGCCAGCTGAACAGATCCTGGGCGGATCGGATCTCTTTCAACGCCTCCAGAAGTTCCATAACAGGACCCTTTCATGCCCCCTGGGCCCTTTGGGCCCGGAGGATGAGGAACGGAGGAACACCCTCCGCGGACGAACAACAGCCGAAACGGCTGCGGACAGAACCTTTGGGCTTATGGCTTCGATGACGGGCTGGAAGAGCCGGTCTCTTCCTCCTCATCTTCCCAGCTGATGATCCAGACACACAGCCCGGCCAGCACGATGGTCGCGATCACCAGGGCCAGGAGCTGAGAGGGAGTCAACCCCACGTCCCGTGCCGACCACAGGAGGATCGCCACCATCCCGATGGCCAGGGCAATCCACGCGGCCAGGCGAGGATGCCGTTCCGCAAATCCTTTGATGGCAGCCCACATCGCGCGCTCCCTCCTGAGGAGGATAGGTGCTTCAAATCGGCCGTGTGACGCGCTCGGCGCGGATCTGCTTGATCAACGCCACGCGACCGAAAGCATCGAATTCATGGGCGGCCTCTCGCCATGGTTCGGATAAGCTTTCCTCCGGCCACCGGGTATATCCCAGACCCAGATAAAACGCAAGGGCTCCAGAGGACATCTCTGGGGAAACGTAAATCATGCAAGCCTCGCACTCCAGACGGCGCGCTTCCTCTTCGACGGCCTCGATGAGCTGCCGGCCGACCGTGGGCCGCAGATCCAGAGGATCAACCACGAAATCCAGAATGCGGGCCACCAGGTTCTCCACCCGCCAGCTGATCAGGCCAACCAGCTCCCGGTCCGGGTTGAAGGCCAGCAGCATCCCCCGCTCGGCCAGCCGATCAAACACCTCATCCCCGGAGGGATCCAGGCGTCCCCGGGTGGCCCGGCGGACGAGATCCCGAATGGCGTCCACATCCGCAGGTCGCGCCCGACGAACAGTGATTTTCATGGTTCCTCCAGCGCGCAGGATGAAATCGCCGCGGAGCCCTTTCCGCCCTTTAAACGTTCCTCAACCGTGGATCCACCCATTCGCGCCATGCACGCTCAACCTGACGACGGGTCATTTCCAGATCCCCACTGTTATCGATGATGACATCGGCATACCGGATCTTTTCCTCTTGGGGGGGCTGGGCGTGGACCCGAACGCGGGCCTCCTCCTCCGTGAGCCCGCGCTCGACCACCAGGCGACGGATCTGCTCGGGCTCCGGGCAGGTGACCACCCACAGGGTATCGCAGGCCCGGGCGAACCCGGATTCGATGAGCTTGATCGCCTCGATGACAATCGCCGGGGCCTCTGAACAGGCATGGATCTGTCGCTGGATCTCCTCCAGCACCGCCGGGTGAACGACGGCTTCCAGATCCTGCAGGGCGCTGGGATCCCGGAAAACGATCGCCCCAAGGCGCCGGCGATCGATCTCCCCATCCGGCCCGAGGATTTCCTCCCCAAAGCGGCGGAGGATGGATTCATAGGCCGGAGTGCCTTTCCGGATCACCTCATGGGCGATCGCGTCCGCATCAATGATATATGCTCCCTTCTCCGCCAGCATGCGGGCCACCGTGCTTTTGCCACAGGCGATGTTCCCGGTCAGGCCAATCAAAACCGGTCGCTTCCCCATCCGATGCCCCACAAGCGCCCGGCTTCCGGTTCAGGCCGTAAGCCTGAAGAGGCAAACGTCGCGGATGCCCCTTTCTTCCATGCTGAGCCAGGGCCGCCTTCGGGCGGCCCGCCCCAGGGAAACGGTGTGGGAAAGAGGACCCCCGCCTTTGTCGATCGGAGCCGAACGGCGTGCGTTTTATGATAATGATAACGCTCTATTTGAAAGTCCGAGGATACGAATAGCGGGCCCGCCGAAGGCGCCCATGCCCTGAGATCCAGGGAGTTGGAGAGACCGTCCGAATCCCGTTAAACTTAGGTGGGAAAAGCGTTCCCGGACTGGAGAAGATGAACCCATCCGCTCATCCAAGGGGGATTCCGATGTGGAAAGCTTACTACACTCCAGTGTCCCTGGAGGAGGTTCTGAGCCTGCTGGCGGAATATGGCCACCGGGCGCGGATCATCGCCGGGGGCACCGATTTGCTCCTGGAGCTGGAAAGGGGTCAGCGCCCCGGCGTGGAGATCCTGATCGACATTACCCGGATCCCCAACCTGGATGCCATCACCATCGGCCCGGATGGGCGCCTGCATCTGGGGCCTCTGGTCACGCATAATCAGGTGGTGGCCTCCCTTCTCTGTCGTGAGCGGGCCTTCCCGCTGGCCCGGGCCTGCTGGGAAGTGGGATCTCCCCAGATCCGGAATCGGGGCACGGTGGCCGGCAACCTGATCACCGCCTCGCCGGCGAATGACACCATCGTGCCCCTGTGGGCGATGGATGCTACCGTGACCCTCCAAAGCGCGCGGGGCCGGCGCACCCTCTCCTTCGAGGAGTTTTACCAGGGGGTCCGCCGGACCGCCATGGCCCCCGATGAGATGCTGGTGGATATCGCGTTGGAGCCCCTGAAGCCGAACGAGCGAGGAACTTTCCTCAAGCTCGGATTGCGCCGGTTTCAGGCGATTTCCGTGGTCAGCGTCGCCGCTGTCGTCGCTCTGGAGGGTGACCGGGTAGCCCGGGCCCGGATCGCCCTGGGGGCGGTGGCGCCGACCATTGTCCGGGCCCGGGAGGCGGAGGCGTTCCTGCAGGGGCAACGCTTGACCGAGGACGTGATCGAACGGGCAGGGGAACTGGCCCAGGCCGCAGCCCGTCCCATCGATGATATCCGCGGGCCGGCCTGGTATCGCGCGGAGATGGTCCGGGTGCTCACCATGCGCGCCCTGCGCCAGCTGCGGGAAGGAACCGAGCGGATGGGCTTTCCGGAGCGCCCGGTGCTGCTCTGGAGGCGCCCCGACGGGCAGCCCCGCCCCTGGCTCTCCATCCCCCCCGAGCTCATCACCTGGAACGGTCGGGTTCGTCATCTGGCGGAGGGCCCTGAGCCGATCGTTACCACGGTCAACGGGCGTCGCTATGTGGTGCATGGCGCCAGCGACAAGACCCTCCTGCGCATGCTGCGGGAGGATCTGCGGCTGGTGGGCACGAAGGAGGGATGCGCCGAGGGAGAATGCGGCGCGTGCACCGTGATCCTGGACGGCATGGCGGTCATGTCCTGCTTGGTCCCGGCGCCCCGGGCCCACGGGGCGGAGATCGTGACCGTGGAAGGCGTGGCGGCCGGGGAGAGCCTTCACCCGCTGCAGGCCGCTTTCATCCGCCAGGGAGCCGTCCAGTGCGGATACTGCACGCCAGGCTTTATCATGTCCGGCGTCGTGTTGCTGGACGAAGTACCCCAACCCACGCCGGAGGAGATCCGTCAGGCTTTTGCGGGGAATCTCTGCCGGTGCACCGGCTATTACAGCATCATCCGCGCGGTGGAAGAAGCCGCCGGCGGGAGGGGCTCAACGTTCCGGAAGGAGCCGGAGACCCGCTGAGCGCTTTCCATGCTTTACCATGACTACGCGCCTCCCGGCGCGATCGGATGAGCTCTTCAGCGGAGGAATCCAGCTATGGCCATCGGGATCTCCATCCCGCGGATAGACGCCGAAGGAAAGGTTACGGGTCGGACTCCCTATCCGGGAGATCTGGATCTGCCCGGACAGCTATTCCTGAAGGTGAAATGGGCGGGTCGGGCCCCGGCCCGGATCCGGCGGATCGATACGCGCCGGGCGGAGGCATTGCCGGGCGTGGCGGCGGTGTTCACCGCGAAGGATGTGCCGGTGAACGAATACGGCCTGATTTACTTTGATCAACCGGTGATCTGTGGCCCGGGGAGCAAGCCGGGCGCGGATGTGGTTCGCTACGAGGGGGATGTGGTCGCCCTGGTGGCGGCGGAGAGCGAGAAGATCGCGGCCCGGGCGGTCGATCTCATCGAGGTGGAATACGAGGATCTCCCCGGCGTCTATGATCCCGAGGAGGCCCTGCGCCCGGGCGCCCCCCAGGTTCACCCGGATTATCCGGGGAACTTGCTGTGCCATTATCGGATCCGCCAGGGGGATGTGGAGGCGGCCTTCCGGGAGGCGGCGGTGATCGTGGAGGGAACTTACCGGACGCCGTTCCAGGAACATGCCTACCTCCAGCCGGAGGCAGGGATTGCCTATATCGATGAGGAGGGACGCATCACGGTGGTGACCGCTGGGCAGTGGGCCCACGAGGATCGCCATCAGATCGCCCATGCCCTGGGGCTCCCCGAGGATCGGATCCGGGTGATCTATGCAGCGATCGGCGGAGCCTTCGGCGGCCGGGAGGATATGTCGGTGCAGATCCTCCTGGCCCTGGCAGCGTGGAAGCTGGGCCGCCCGGTGAAGATTCTCTGGAGCCGCGAGGAATCCATCATCGGCCATCACAAGCGCCACCCGGTGGTGGCCCGGGTGCGCTGGGCGGCGGATCGGGAGGGGCGATTGCTGGCGGTGGAGGCCGATGTGATCGCCGACGTCGGCGCCTACGCGTATACCTCCACCAAGGTCCTGGGCAACATCACCATGTCGATCTGCGGCCCCTATGAGGTCCCCAACGTTCGGGCCGATATCCGGGGGGCGCTCACGAACAATCCTCCGACCGGGGCGATGCGAGGCTTCGGAGCGCCTCAAGCCCTCTTCATCGCGGAGACCCAGATGAACAAACTCGCCCAGGCCCTGGGGATGGATCCGGTCGAGATCCGCCTGAAAAACGCATGGCGCGAGGGCTCCCGCATGCCCACCGGCGGGATGGTCCCGGAGGGGGTGAGCCTTCCCGAAGTCATCCAAGCATGCGCTCGAGCGGCCGGCTGGCGCCAGACAGCGGGCGGCTGGATCCGGCCAGAGGCGCCCTCCTCGACGGATCCGACGAAACGATACGGCTGGGGGTTCGCCTGCGGTTTCAAGAACATCGCCTACAGCTTCGGCTTCCCGGAGCATTGCTGGGCCCGCGTGGAGCTGCACGGCGACGCCCATATCGAGAAGGCCATCGTCTTCCACGCCGGCGCCGACGTGGGACAGGGAGCCCATACGGTGATGATCCAGATGGCGGCCGAGGCCCTCGGGGTGCCGCCGGAGCGGATTGAGCTCCGCGCCTCGGATACCGCGTTCACGGAGAGCTCGGGAAGCTCCTCCGCCTCCCGCATGACCTTTATGGCGGGCCACGCCATCCGGGGCGCAGCGGAACGGGCCCTGGCCGCATGGCGCAACGAAGAGCGCCCGGCCGTCGGTGAATTCACCTACCGGCCGGTGCGCACCTTCCCCTTTGATCCAGAGACCGGCTTCTCCGAACGCCCCAACGTGACCTACGGCTACGTCGCCGAGGCGGTCCTCGTCGAGGTCGACATGGAGACCGGTCATGTGCGCCCGGTGAAGGTGATCTGCGCGGATGATGTGGGGCGGGCGGTGAACCCGATCAACGTCAGGGGTCAGATCGAGGGCGGGGTCGTGCAGGCCGTCGGCTACGCCATCACGGAGAACTTCATCGTGCAGCAGGGTCGTATCCTCACCCGCCACCTCAGCACCTATCTGATCCCCGGGATCTACGATATTCCCGAGGAGATCGAAAGCCTGATCCTGGAGCATCCGGACCCATTGGGCCCATGGGGGGTCAGGGGGATGGCCGAGATGCCCTTCCTCCCGCTGGCCCCTGCCCTCATCGCCGCCGTTCACGATGCCACGGGCGTCTGGTTCGAGGCGTTCCCGTTGACACCGGATCGGGTCTATGCGGGGTTGTATCCTGATCGGGTGAAAGGAACAGCCATCCGCAAAGAGGGGCCCGAACAGGCCCCCTGAACGGAAGCCATGCGGCTGGCCCCTTCATGGGGGAAGAAATCTTCCCGCCTTCCCGGGTGGAGCCCGGCGGCGGCCCGGCCCGGAAAGAGATCCCAGGCTCTTCCATGGTCTCTGGAAGGCCCGTGATTTCTCTCACTGATGTCATCCAGAGGGAAGAAGAGAGAAGGGGGAGATCCGCTTCTTCCTTCCTCTGGAGAGGATTTTCAGCGAGCAGATCCCGATGGCTCTGGAGATCGCTGTCCTGGCCGCCAGCGCGGCCTATGCCGGTGGCGTTTTCCCTTACGAAGAACCCGAGGGCCCGGATGGTCATCTCCGGCCCGGGCACCTCGTGCTGGTGCCGTTCGGGCGAAGCGGGCGGCCCGAGCCGGGGATTGTGCTGCGCCGGATCCCCGGCAAGAGCTTCACCCGTCCCCAGAAGGGCGACCGGGTGGAGAACGGCCGCGCCCGGAAAGCGGTGCTGCGCTGTCTGGAAGAGGACCCTATTCTGGACCCCCCGCGCCTGGAATGGGCCGCCTGGCTGAGCCGGACGTATCTGGCCCCGATCAATGAGTGCCTCCGCCTGATGATCCCCTCCGGCCTGATCCCCCGTCGAGAGCCGGTCTATGAGCGGATCTCCGGCCCCACGGGCGGGGAGCTGGAACAGGCGGTGGCGGTCTCGTTCGCGGAACATGTTCTGCTCACCGCGCTGACGGAGGGGCCGCTGACCCATAGCGAGGCGCACGCCGTCCTGCGGGATTTCCCCCTGGCGGAACGGCGACGCGCGCTCCAGCGCTTGCTCCAGCGGGGATGGATCCGGCGGGGCTGGCGAATCGGCGAACGCCGTCCTCCGATGCTCCGCTGGGTTCGCTTGAAGACCATGCCGGATCCGACCTTCCGCCTGGGACGCCATCGGGCGGTGGTCGAACGGCGGCGACGGCTGCTGGAACGCCTCGAGGAGACCGCGCGGCCGCTGCCCGCCGACTGGCTGCAGGCGGAGACCGGCTGCCGCGCGTATGATCTGCAACAGCTGGCCCGCTGGGGCTTCCTGGAGCTCTTCGAACAGCCAGCGTGGGAAACCTTCGATCCTTACCCGGTGCCGGAGGAGCCGCCGAATCTGACCCCCGACCAGGCGCTGGCATGGCGATCGATCGCCCGAGCCCTGGAGGCCGGTCGGTTCCATGCCTTCCTGCTCCATGGGATCACCGGCAGCGGGAAAACCGAGCTCTACCTGCGGGCTGTGGCGGAGACCTTGCGTCGGGGGAAGGGGGCGATCGTCCTGGTGCCGGAACTGGCCTTGACCCCCCAGACGGCGCGCCGCTTTGAAGCGCGCTTCCCGGGCCAGGTCGTCCTCTGGACCGGCGGGCTGTCTCCGGCTCAGGAACGGGCTTTGTGGGAGCGGGTGCGTCGTCGCCAGGCCCGGGTGATCGTGGGCACTCGCTCCGCCCTTTTCGTTCCCATCCCCGATCTGGGGTTGATCGTCATCGATGAGGCCCATGATCCGAGCTACAAGCAGGACATCGAGCCCCAGATCCCCTATCTTCTGCCCGCCTACCATGCGGTGGACGCCGCGCTGGCCCTGGCCCGCCTGGTGGAGGCGGTGGTCATCCTGGGCACCGCAACGCCCGGGGTAGAGCTGCGCCATCTGGCAGAGCGGGGCATGCTCGAGGAATTGAGCCTCCCCCGTCGCCTGCGCGGATATCGCCAGCGGCTGATGGAGCAGGCCCGGCAATTCGGGGCCTCCCTCGATCGGTTCGTGGAGGTGGAGACCGAAGCCCTGGAAAGCGGCCTGCCCCCGGTTGAGGTGGTGGATATGCGGCAGGAGCTGAAAGCCGGGAACACCGGGATCTTCAGCCGGGCGCTGGAGAAAGCCCTCGATCAGGTGCTCCGCCGCGGACAGCAGGCGATCCTGTTCCTGAACCGGCGGGGGGCCGCGCCCTTTCTGTTCTGCCGGGATTGCGGGCATCTGATCCGATGCGCCCGCTGTGATCTTCCCCTCGCGGAGCACCATCACCCCACCCGCTGGGTCTGTCATCACTGCGGCGCCGTGGAGAAACCAGCCGCTCGCTGCCCTCGATGCGGGTCCCGCCGGCTGAAGGGCATGGGCATCGGCACGCAGGCCGTGGAGGAGGCCGTCCGGAAGCGCTGGCCCGAAGCCCGGGTGCTGCGCTGGGATCTGGACGCCGCCCCGACCCGCGCCGCCCATGCGCTCATCTGGCAGCGTTTCGCCGACGGGGAGGCCGATGTCCTGATCGGAACCCAGGTGCTGACCAAGGGGCTGGATCTGCCGCTGGTGACCCTGGTCGGGGTGATCCTGGCCGACGTGGGGTTAGGGCTGCCGGATTTCCGGGCCGCCGAGCGGACCTTCCAGTCGCTGATCCAGGTGGCCGGCCGGGCCGGGCGGGGGCTCTTCGGCGGACGGGTGATCCTCCAGACCTACCGGCCGGATCATCCGGCGATTGCCGCAGCGGCGCGTTATGATTTAGAATGGTTCTATCGGAAAGAGCTGGCCTTCCGGAAGGCCCACGGATACCCTCCCTTCCAACGCCTGGTCCGCCTGCTTTACTGGCATGCGGATCCGGAGCGGGCCCGGGAGGCGGCGGAGCGGATGGGGGAGGCCCTGCGCCATCACCTGGAACGGAAAGGGGCCCCCCCCACCGCGATGATCGGCCCGGCCCCCTGCTACTTCAGCCGCCTGCGGGGGCTTTACCGGTGGCAGATCCTCCTCCGGGGTCCTGACCCGGTGGCCTGGCTTCGGGATTTCCCGCTGCCGCCGGACTGGCGGGTGGACGTGGATCCCCTGGATGTCCTGTGATCGGAACTCTCGGAAATCCGGAGCGTGGACGATGCCCGGGGCCTTCGCATCCCGCAAACGCTACCATCTGATCACGCTGGGCTGCGCGAAGAACGTGGTGGACTCCGCCAGCATGGCCCAGTTGCTGGAGGACGCCGGATATGAGTCCGTGGATCGCCCGGCCCGAGCGGACGTGCTCATTGTGAACACCTGCGGCTTCATCGAAGCGGCCCGGCAGGAATCCCTCCAGGTATTGCGGGAGCTGGCGGCCCGGAAGAAGAAAGGGCAGCTGCTCATCGCCGCCGGATGCCTCGCCCAGCGGTGGGGAGCCCGCCTGGTGGAGGAGGTGCCCGGGATCGACGGGGTCATCGGCACCCGGCGCTGGATGGATATCCTGGAGTTCATCGAGCGGCTGCGGGGGCGCATGATCCCCGAGCCCCTCTTCCATATCCCGGAGGGTGGGCCGATCCAGCGAGAGGAGCGCGGCGTGTTGCGCGCTGCGGTCCAGGGGGCCAGCGCTTATCTGAAGATCGCCGACGGCTGCCGTCGCCCATGCGCCTTCTGCGCCATCCCCCTCATCAAAGGCCCCGCTGTCAGCCGTCCGCCGGAGGTCATCTGGGCGGAGGCCCGTCGCCTGGTGGATCAGGGGGTGCGGGAGCTCATCCTCATCGCCCAGGACACCACGGATTATGGCCACGATCTGGGGATGCGGGATGGGCTGCCCACCCTGATCGAGGGCCTGGCCCAGCGGGTTCCCGAAGTGAAATGGATCCGCCTCATGTATGCCTACCCGGGCGCCGTCTCCGATCGCCTGATCGAAGTGATGGCCCGCTATCCCCAGGTGGCCCATTATCTGGATCTGCCGCTGCAGCACGGCCATCCCGCAGTCCTGCGCCGGATGCGCCGTCCGGCGAACATCGAGTGGGTCTATCGCACCATCGAGAAGCTCCGGAAGGCCATGCCCGATATCGCGATCCGCACGACCTTCATCGTGGGCTATCCCGGGGAGACCGAGGAGGAATTCGAGGCGCTGATCCGGTTCATTCAGGACCTGGAGTTCGATCGCGTCGGGTGTTTTACGTATTCTTACGAGCCGGAGACGCCCTCGGCCCGGCAACCCGGCCATCTCCCGGAGGAAGTCAAACAGGAACGCTATGAACGGCTGATGGCGGCTCAGCAGCCGATCTCCCTCCGCAAGAACCAGGCGCTGGTCGGGAAAACCCTGGAGGTGCTGATCGAGGGGACGGGAGACGGCCTGAGCGTGGGGCGGACGTATCGGGATGCCCCGGAAATCGATGGCCTGGTGCTGGTGGAAGGGGAATGGCCCGTGGGCCAGTTCCTCCCGGTGCGGATTACCGGGGCGATGACCTATGACCTCATCGGCGTGGTGGAAACTACCTCTCCTCGGGATCGGGGAACTCCCGCTCGAATTCCTCTCACCCCTTCCCCCCTCTCACGACATCCATCCCCATGAAACCCTTACGAGGGGCCGGGGCGATCGCCCCGGCCCCCAGGCTTTCAAGCTGACTCCTGTGGCCAGTCGATCCAACCGTCCTGAATCACTACGAGAGGCCGCCCCTCCCGACGCAGCCCTTCCGCCCGCTCCACATCCCCCGGTCTACCCCCCACAAGACCTCCAGGGCCAGTGGAGCAAGCCCTCGGGCCGCCGCTTCAGATTACCCCATCCACCCGCCGTGCCTCCTCGTATTCCTCCGGCGTGATCCACCCGGCGTCCAGCGCGCTCCCCAGCACCTGCACCTGGCGGAAATCCCAACGGCCGAAGTAGGCCGCCGCCCGCTTCCGATATGCGCGGTGAAAGGGGTTGCCTCACCCAGAATACCCTCCACCCCCTCGTCTACCGGCACGTCGAGAGGGATGTCCAGGACAGCGTCAGCGTATGGCTGGGTGGAACTGAGTCGGGGTTAGGGATAGCATCCTCGTCGGTGTGGCCGGGGCAGGTGGCGATGCTGTAGCTACCGAGGCGAGCAACGGGATACGGACGGCCCCCTCTGGGTGCGGCGGGCCCGTCCACCAGTCAAAGAGGCTGTCCCACTCTACATGACCATAATAGCCGAACCACTCGGGGGCAGGTGTCAGTTCGTCCACCACTTTCTGCGGTTCGCCCCCTTCGGTAGATACCAGCCATAACGATGCTCGTCCTTCCCTATTCAGCCGAGCAAAAAGGATGCGGCTTCCGTCAACTGACCACAGCGGGCGCTCATCACGGTAGGCTGGATCGTCTGTGAGACGATGATGCGACTGGCCCTCCACGTCCACCAACCAGATGCGCCGCTGCATCATCGCTTCGCGGGCCGGCTCCCCACCGGCCACTCCTTCTGCCGACGGCATGCTCACATAAGCGAGGGCTCGACCGTCCGGCGACCACGCCGGCGAAGCGACTGCTTCCTCAGAAGGAGAAAGGGGGATCTGTTCGCCTGTGGTGACGCGAATGATGTAAAGCCGCTTGCCCAGCCAGCTCTCACGGCCACTGCCGGCGACGACCGCGATCCAATCTGTCGCCATGGGGTGGGGAACGACGAAGTCCTCATAGACCAGTGTGGTTACAAGGCTTTGGGGCGGACCGCCGTCAAGGGGAAGACTCCACAACGGAGCGCCATCGGCCAGCAAAGAGCGCCGAGCCATCAGAGACCCATCCGGCCAGAATGGGCTCATACGTTTCAGTGTCCACATTGAGGAGTTGTGTGGCCTCACGCCCATCAGCACGGATGCGCCACAAGCTCGCATATCGCACGCTCTGCTGGTTTCTTGCTGGAGAGTTATATACTCGTATGCTAACCACTCCCCATTCGGACTCCAGGCAAAATGCACCACACCGGTGTGCGTTTGACCTCCTGCCCCTGACACAAGTTGCTGCTCATCTCCCCCACCCGCGCTGGCGACCACCAGAGCTCCATCAGGGGCAACATAGGCCAACCGGTCATCGGTGGGTGCCCATGCGAAAGCGCCCACGGCCCTGCCTTGGTTCAGCGGATAAGCAGCCCCGCTGTCGGCGCGCATCACCCAGACCTGATAATCGCCCTTGCGAAAGGCGATCCACCGACCCGAAGGGGACCAACGTGGCTCCCGGTTGCGGCCATCCGAGGTTAGACGCCGTGGCTGACCGTCCGGCAGGTCCTTAACCCACAGGTCACCACCCTGAATATAGGCCAGCCGGCCCAAGCCTGGCCCAGGCGTGGGGGAGCGGGCCACTTGAGCCGTGGCCGTGGCCTCGGCCGGAGTCATCACACGGGTTTTGATGGAAAAGGTGCCACAGCCAAGCAAGAAGTGCGTAAGCAACGCCAAGAAGAGAAGGTGTCTTTTCAACATGGTGTTAAGCCGCTGCCGGCTTTCGAATTTTATTAAGGCTGCCGAGTTGGCACGAGTTGGGGATAAGGCCAATATGGGCTCTTGGCTTCTACAATCCTCTCGACTTCTCGACCATCCTCAGTAACAAAATGCAACGTGAGCGGAACTTGCTGATCAGGCCTGGGGAACTGGATAAACCAGACGCCCTTCTCAACCGGCTCTACGATAATGTAGTAGTCGGCACCTACACGTTTGATGCTCTTCACCCGATGTAACAACACCCAGACTTCTGCTTTCTGAAGCTTCAGTATAGCATCCTGACGCTCAGGGTCGACGCACCGACTTCGCACATTTCCTTCAAGCGTCCAAAGCCCCGAAAGGTTGATGAGGTCGTATTCGTCGCTGGCATTACCGTAGACTACGAAGAAATTGTGGGTCCAGGGATACTGGGTGACCTTCTCATCGCCACCTGCGTACCGCCCAGAGTTCCCCCATTTTGCCTTTTGTTCCCCTTCGGTGGGTCGGGTCCAGGCGCTGGACTCGCCACAAATCTCAAACGGTATTTGCTCCCCCTGGACAGCAATCTTCGATATGCTTGCTTCGTTTGCAGTTGTTTCTTGGGGCGCTGACGCTGGCGCTGCACAGGCGACTCGTAATACAATCGCTAACGGCATAATTGAGAGCATACGTATCCTCTTCATCCCGCTCCCCTTTCCAGGTCGCTGTCCTTATGATTTGCCTCCCGGCTTCCTCCACAAAAATACAGGCTCAATACAATTCAGCTATTTTTGTTTTACTGCGTCCCATGTTTCACTGTGTTTCACACCAATGTCCATTCGAAAACAGCATGTTTCGATCCTGAAACATCACTTCTCTTTCGCCAGCGGCAACCACACCCGCACCACAGTGCCCTGACCTTCCCGGCTCCGCACGGCTACCTTCCCCCTGTGTAACGTTACGATGCGTTCCACCAGGGCCAACCCCAACCCGCTGCCGGGCACTTCCCGCGCGTTGCGCCCCCGGTACAGCTCCTCAAAAATGTGTGGCAACTCATCTGCTGGGATGCCCGGCCCCGTGTCTGCCACCTCCACCACCGCCCAATCCCCGTCCTCCACCACCCGCACCTCTACCCGATCACCTGCCCGCGTAAACTTCAGGGCGTTGTCCAACACGTTGCGAAAGGCCACGACCAGCAGCTCGTGATCCCCAAGCACGGGGCCGACAGACCAGGGGACTTGCTGGATGTGCATGTCCACTTTCCGGCCTTGCTCCCCGGCCTCCCCACAAACGAGGGTTAAGGCCTCTTCCAGAACCGCTTGCAGGTCGACGCGCGCCGGTTCGCTGGTGGCATCCTCCAGTTCCGTCAGCCACCGGAGGCCGGCCACAAACGCCTCCAGCCGTCCCACCTGTTCCGCGAGCCGCGCCAGCCTTTCGGCTTCATTAGGGGACCGATCGGTTAAGGGCTGTAAGTTGGCCAATCCCACGCGCAGGATGGCTAATGGGTTCTTGAGTTCGTGGTCCAGCCGGCGCAGAAAGCGGCGGTGGGCGGCCACCTGGGCGGCACGGGCGGCGGCTTCGGCTGCCGTGATGCGGCGGCGCAGCCACGCGCGCCAAGCCCACCCAACCCCCCATGTCAAGCTCACAAACCCACCGATGCCGACGGCCAGTGCGGCAGCGTCTACCACAAAGGTGCTAACCAACACCCGATTGGGCAACAGGCCGCGGGCCAACAGGACGGAAAGGAGCAGACCGAGGAGGAAAGGGGCGATCGTCACCACTATGCGCACACTGCGTCTCACGGGATGCCCTCCACATCGCCGATGAACCGGTAGCCGTATCCGACAACCGTCTCGATGTAGCGAGGGGATTCCGGATCGTCGTCCAGTGCCTTGCGGATCTCAGCGATCCGGATGTCCACCGCGCGCGGGCCAACGGGGTAGGCCCACCCCCACACCTGGTCCAGGAGGTGTTCCCGGGTCAAGACCTCGCCCGCGTGCAGCATCAGGAACTCAAGGAGAGCGAAGGCCCGCGGGGTGAGGGCGAGCCCCACCCCTGCGCGCCACGCCTTTCGAGCCTGCCGGTCCAGCACCAACTCCCCACACCGCAGGCGGCGAGCCGTCAAAGGGGGTTTACCCGGCCGGGCACGGCGCAACACGGCCTGGATGCGCGCCACCAGCTCCATCGGCTCAAAGGGCTTGTTCAGGTAATCGTCGGCCCCCTCCTGGAGGCTGAACGCCCGCTCCGCGGGCGTGCCCACCCGGGTCAGAAGGATGACCGGCGTCCAATCACCGGCCTGTCGCAACCGGCGGAGCACTTCCCGGCCATCCAGGCGGGGCATGAGCACATCCAACACGACCAGATCCGGCCGCTCCTCGGCAATGCGGCGGAGGGCCTCTTCCCCGTGACGTGCCGTGAGCACGCAGAACCCGAAGCGTTCCAGCAGAGATGTGAGTTCGGCCAACAGGTCTGGTTCATCATCGACCAGCAGGATACGGGGCCTGTGCGAGGTCCTGGGTTTCCCCCCGTTGGCTGAGGCGGGCAACACGCTCTCACTTTCCACTTCACACCCTTATTGTATTGAACCATAGCCACGCCGTCGAACGGCGGGGACCGCAGCGTATCCATGGCCACACACAGGAAGCATCAGAAAAAACAAGGAAGAGCAAAGAGCAGGCAAGCGGGACTTTACATGCATCCCCACTGCCTTCTTCGCCCCGAGAGGCATAAACAGCGGAATTTTGGCCAAACTCCCGCCTCGCATTAAACTGAATATCCCCACGGAGGGGAAAATGGAAGAGGTGAGCTGGCCATGGGCGGCCCCCGCTTGCGCTATCTGATCCTGGACCTGGACGATACGCTGTATCCCCGCCGCTCCGGGTTAATGGATCTCATCAGTGAGCGGATCGGCCGCTACATGGTGGAGCGCCTGGGATTTCCCCCTGCCGAGGCGGAAGCGCTGCGGCAGCGCTATTACGCCCAGTATGGGACCACCCTGCGGGGGCTGATGGAGGAACATTCGATCGACCCCGAGGATTATCTCGCTTATGTCCACGATGTGCCGCTCGAGGCCTATATCCAGCCCAACTCCGCCCTGGATCGGATGCTGGGCCGGATCCCTCTGACGAAGGTGATCTTCACGAACGCCAGCGAGGAGCATGCGCGGCGGGTGATCGAGCGTCTGGGGATCGCCCATCACTTCCCGATCATCCTGGATGTGCGTCGTCTGGAATATTACAATAAGCCGGACCCCGAGGCTTACCGGCGGATCCTCCAGCACCTGCGGGCCCAGGGGCCGGAGTGCATCTTCGTGGATGACTCGGCTCGCAACCTCCGCCCGGCGCGAGCGCTGGGGATGATCACCATCCTCGTGGATGGCCAGCCGGAGGAGGGGGTGGATTTCCACGTCCCGGACATCCTGAGCATCGAGCCGGTGATCCGGCGCCTGCTCCTGGAGCGCAACGGAGATGTGAAAGACGATTCCGCATGACCCCGCCCCGGGGTCGAGCCGCTTCATTCGCCTCCCTCACCCCGGGCTTTCTCCAGATGGCGTAGCCACGCGCGGCCCTGCCGCGCAGCCCCCCAATCGACCAGGCGGGGCAGCGCCCGGTTGATCCAGATCGCCGGGACGTAGCGGGCGGGGATCACGATCTCGGGCACCGGCCGGCGCAATGCCCGGGCGATCGCCCGGGCGACCGCCTCGGGGTTCAGCCCCCCGGGCACCTCACCGGGATCCACCGCCAGCCCGCTGGCGGCCCGTCCGAACTCCGTGCGAACCGGCCCCGGGCTGATCACGGTGACGTGAATGCCGTGCGGCTCCAGCTCACGTCGCAACCCCTCACTGAATCCCACCACGGCAAACTTCGTGGCGGAATAGACCGTGAGGGGCGGGGTGGAGATATGTCCGGCGACGGAGGCGACGTTGATGATATGACCGCGCCCCAGCCGCCGCATGCCCGGCAACACCAGCTGCACCAGATGGATCATCGCCAGGATATTCACCTGGAACATCCGCTCGATCACTTCCCAGGGGGTCTGGGCCACGGTCCCGTAGTAGCCGAAGCCCGCGTTATTAATCAGCACCTCCACCGGGCCCCATGCCTCCTCCACCTGACGCACCAGGGCCTGACGGTCCGAGAAGCTGGCCAGGTCCGCCGGGATCACCAGGGCGGCACCGCCCTGAGCGCGGATCTCCTGAGCCAGGGCCTCCAGGCGATCCCGGCGCCGGGCGGTTAGGACCACGCGCATGCCCTGGCGGGCCAGCCACCGAGCGGTGGCCGCCCCAATTCCACTGCTTGCCCCCGTGATCAGAACGGTCTGCTCTCCCATATGCCTCTCCCAGGATGGAACTCGGCTGCACCCTCTCGCCCTGTGATAAGTTTAGAATACAAGCACGCTCGGATTCTGGAAAATCGGATGTTGTTGACGATCCCAGGAAGTCCTCTTAAAATGCGTGCCGTGAGCCATGATCCCATCAGACCCGTGGAACACCCGCCTGGGATCGGGAATTTCCAAGGAGATCACGTCCGCCCATGCAACGGGATCGAATTACAGATGACATTTATGTCCTTACCAGCGACCGGTATGCCCAGGTGAACGCGGGGGTGGTTCTCGCCTCCGAGGGGGTCGTGGTGATCGATACCCTTCCATTTCCCGAGGAAACGCGGGAAATCCTCAGGCTATTGGAGAAAGAAGCCGCGGGGCGTCCGATCTACCTGGTCCTCACCCATTATCACACGGATCACACCTTTGGCGCGTGCTTCTTTTCGAACGCGATCGCCATCGCCCACACCCTTTGCCGAAAGCGCCTGGAAGAACATGGGGAACAAGCCCTTCAGGAGGCGAAAGCGCAGGACCCTGCCTTTGCTCCGTTGAGCCTTCGTCTTCCTGAGGTCGTCGTGGAAGAAGGCGATCTCCTGCTGCGCCTGGGGAACAAAACGCTGCAGCTGTTCCACGCGCCCGGTCACTCCCCGGATGGGCTGGCCGTCTATGTTCGCGAGGATCGAATTCTTTTCACCGGGGATGTCATGATGCCCATCCCTTACATCGTGGATGGCGATGTCGAGCAGACCATCGCCACCCTTCAGCGCTTCCGGGAGCTTCAGATCGAGACCATGGTCCCCGGCCACGGTGAGCCGATCCTTCGGGGGGAGGTGCTGGACGCGATTCAGGCCAACATCAATTACCTGAACACAATTGTGCGCGAGGTTCGGCGCTACCTCCAGCAGGGGAAGCCCCGGGAGGCGCTGCGAGAACTGGATGTGGAAAGCTGTGGGATCCCCCGCATTGCCCTGAACGGCCTGGCCCCACAGCTGCACCACCGCAACCTGATCGCGCTGTATCAGCGCCTCAGCCCAGAGGTCCGACCTGCCTCCAGGGCGCGGGCAACCAAAACCTCCTCACGCTCCTCCAGGGCCACATGAGCGTCTGGGAACGGGCCCGACGACGCGGCCGCTTTCTGGAGCTGATTCTGGAAGATAAGCGGGAGGAGCTAACGCGACGACGTCGCGTGCTGGATGAAGGGGCCTTGCGCCTGCAAACCCGCCTCTGGCCCGCCCCCATTCCCCTTCGAACCGTCCTTCCCGATCCCCAGGGCCGGCTCCGACCCGTGGTCGCCCTGATGCGAGCTGCCCCCTTCCATGGACTGTTACGCCCCTCTTATGATCCGGTCCGCCTCGCTCTCTCCCTGGCGACTCGTGGGGTCGCCGCCCTGGTGGTCATGACCGACGCGCGTTACTATCAGGGCCGCCTGGAACATCTGGCAGCGGTGAAACAGGCCCTGCTCCGCCGACGGCTGAACATCCCGGTGATCCGCCACGATTTTTTCCTCGATCCCTTCCAGGTGCTGGAGGCCCGGGCCTTCGGGGCCGACGCCATCTGGATCAGCATGGGCATGCTGAGCCCCTCCGGCCTTCGAGCCCTTCTGGAGGCCGCCGCGGAATGCGGCCTGGAGGTCCTGGCGGAGGTTCGCACCGAGGCTGAAGTGGAAGCCGCCCGGGCGGCCGGCCTGGATGCCCTCATCGTCCAGCGGCGAGACTGGCGGACCTTTGAGGTGGATCCCACGCTGCCTGCTCGGCTGCGTCCACTGCTCCCCAGGGAAGCCATTCAGATCGTCGCCGGAGGGATCTCCACCCGTCAGGAGATCGAGGAAATCCAGACGCTGGGCTTTCACGCGGTGATTTTAGAGGAAACCTTCCTGAGCGCTCGGGATCCCATGACCCGCTTGAGCGAGGTGGGCTTCGGATCCTGAACAGAGCTTCCATAGAGGAGAAAAATATTCTTTGGGTAGAGGCGTCTGCAGCGCCCCGATTTCCCCAAAAGGACACTCTTCTTCCCGCATGAGCTGGCCATGCGGAGCACCCTTTCCAAACCGCCGGCTCCCGAGACGATGCAACGGCTACCTCGCGCGTTCTTCGAGCGGCCCACCTTAGAGGTCGCCCGGGATCTCCTGGGGCGACGCCTCGTGCATCTGGTCCGTGGGCGTCGGATCTCGGGGCGCATTGTGGAAGTGGAGGCTTATATTGGAGAGGATGACCAGGCCTCCCATGCCGCCGTCGGTCGCACCGCTCGCAATGCGGTGATGTATGGCCCGCCCGGACATGCCTATGTCTATATGATCTACGGCCAGCACTATTGCCTGAACGTCGTCACGGAACCGGAAGGGTTCCCGGCGGCCATCCTGATCCGGGCTCTGGAGCCCGAGGAGGGGCGCTCATGGATCGCCCGTCGGCGCCCCGGGATCCCGGAGCGGGACTGGTTGCGGGGCCCCGGGCGGGTCTGCGCCGGGCTGGGCATCGACCGGAGGCTGAACGGCCACGATCTGTGCGCGCCGGATGCCCGGCTCTGGATCGAGCTCGGGGAGCCCGTTCCCGATGATCAGGTGGCCACGGGCCCCCGCGTCCGGGTACGCGGGGATCTCCTCGCCCGCACCCGACCGTGGCGGTTTTACATCCGCGATCACCCATGCGTGTCGGATTAGCGCTTCGTCCAGCTAGGATTTCAGGACACGGGGCGCCCGGATCCCTGGGTTCCGTGCGGGCAGGCCGCCGCAGCAACCCGCCCGCGCGAAAGCTCCGCCCGAAAAAGCATGAGGAGCGCGCCTGGTGGGTGGTGGCCAGCGCTTCCGCAGGGCGGTGGCACTGGCGGGACTTTTTCCAAGACCCAGCGGAGGAGGGGCGGAACTGGGGAGGGCGGGAATGGATCCGCTCACCGGTCTCATGGGCCCGGATCCGGGAGATGCGAAAGGGAGATATTGTGGTGGCCTATCAGGCCGGCGAGGGGATCATCGGCCTGGCCCGACTGGCCTCGGATGGCTACCCGGAGGTCGAAGGGGGGCCTTATGATACCTTCGACCTGGCCCCCACGCCCACCGTATGGCTCCGTGAGCCCGTCCCCCTTTTCCTGGTGCGTCAGATCCCTCAGGCGCGCGCCCACTTCGAGTTCCTCCGGGTTCGCCACGGCACGGTTTTCCGGATCACCCCAGAGGGCTTTGAGGCCCTTCTGCATCTGATCCGCGCGCTGAACCCGGAGCAGGCTCCGGAGCTCCAGACGTTCCTGGAGAAGCGTAACCAGTGAGATCTTCCTCACCGACGTGAATCAGTGAGCGTGCCCATCCAGAAGCGATCGAAGCAGCATCAGTTCATCCCGCAAACCCCGGGTGCAAAGGAAATGCTGTCGCACATGTTCCCGGCCCCGCTCCCCCATCGCCCGGGCTTTCTCCGGTTGGTTCAGCAACTCCAGCGCCCTCCCCGCGCACTCCTCCACGCTGCTCACCAGGAAACCCGTTTCTCCATCCAGGACCTGCAATGGAATCCCGCCGACCCGGCCCCCGACGACCGGCTTTCCTTTCCATAAAGCCTCTGTGACGGTGAGCCCAAATCCCTCCCGCAGGGATTTCTGGATGACCACATCCGCAACCCGCTGGAAGGCATTCACTTCCCATGCGCCCACCCCATGGAAGTTGTGCAGCACATAAAGATCCGGGTCCTCCCCTGCATGCCGCAGCGTGCGGTCATAATAAAACCATCCCTCCGGGTCATCGTGGGCCATGGATCCCACCAGGGCCAGCTGAACCTCCGGGCGCTCCTCCTTGACCAGCCGGTAGGCATCGATCACCCCCAGGGGGTCCTTCCATGGGTCGAAGCGGGAGACCTGCAGAAGCAGGGGCCGGTTCACATCCACCCCGAACCGGGCGACGATGGCCCGCGCTTCCCCCAGATCCATCGGCGCGTTTTTGGGCGAGAGGGGATCGATGGTCGGAGGGATGATCTCCACGCGAGGGACCGGGAAGCCAGGCCCCACGTATTCCGCCATGGTGAAGACTGCCGCATCGTAAACAGCAAGATAGGGGAGCAGGAACGACCAGAAAACCCGATTCGGGTTGCTGGTATCGATATGACAGCGCCAGATCCAGAACCGGGCCCCGCGGCGTTCTCGCTGCAGCGGGATGCCGACCGGTTGCGGGTCATGGATCACGATGACGTCGTAGTCCCCTGGCAGAGACATCGCGTTCTGCCGGTTCCCTTCCTTCCAGATCTCCTGCATCGGCGGGGTGAAGGCGATGTCCATCCCCTGGAGGCCGTTATGCATCGCCTTGGTGACCCGGAAGAAGGCATCGTCCCCGTGGATCACCCGCCACTCCGCCTCCAGGCCGAGATCCCGCAGCAAGGGGATATGGGTGGCCAGGATCTCGGCCACTCCCCCGCCGAAGGCGGTGGCGTTCACATGCAGCACCCGCAGGCCGCGCAGAGGCGCGACGAGCTCCCGAAGGGCCTCGATAACCTCAGCCTCCACCAGGGGGCGCAACGCTTCCAGGGATCGGGAAGGAACAGCTACAGGTTCATGCATCGCATGGTCTCCGCTCAGCGATAGAAGTTACACCGCGCGATCTCCCCCCGGCGGCTTCCAGGGTCAGGCGCTGAACAGCATAAGCCCTGCGAAATGGTGGAAAAACCATGAGCGCGCACCGCTCACTATTTCAGGGTCCACCCGATCAGGCCCCGAATGTAATAGCGCTGGAGCAGGGCGAAGACCAGGATCGGCACACTCATGGTCAGGATGGAAGCCGCGGTCAGCACGCCCCAATCGATATGATACTGGCCCCGCAGCAGGGGGATGCGCTGGGTGGCCACCAGCATATCAGGATCGTAGATCAGGATCAGGGCCATGAAGAAATCGTTCCAGGCCCAGGTCAGTTGCAAGGCAGCGGCTGAGGCCAGGCCGGGCAGGCTGAGAGGCAGCACAATCCGGGTGAAGATCTGAAACCGGCTCGCCCCATCCAGGCTGGCCGCCTCCTCGATCTCCGGCGGCAGAGTGGAAAAATAGTTCCGCAGGAAGAGGATCACCCAGGGCAGCGCCCACGCCGTGTGCACCAGGATCAGCCCGAGATAGCTGTTGATCAGCCCCAGATCCCGCAGGAACCGGAAGAGGGGGACGGCCACCATCTGCTGAGGGATCGCCATCAGGAGAACGATCGTCAGGAAGAGGGGATCCCGCAGCGGGAAGGGGAAACGAAGCAACGCGTAAGCCGCCATCGCCCCGATGAATATCGGCAGAACCGTGGCCGGGATGACCACCGCCAGGGAGTTGCGGATCCCCTGTCCGATAGGGGCGGTGGGATGGTTCCATGCTTTCAGGAAGTTATCCAGGGAGATGGTGAAGGAAGAGAACTGCCACCACCCGTGGATCAGCTCGCTCTGGGGGCGCAGAGCGCTCATCAGGATGCCGATGAAGGGGACGATCCAGATCAGGCCCACTCCCCATGCCAGCGCGTTCACCGCCAGTTCCTGTCCCCACCGCCGCATCGCGCTTCACTCCGGAGAACGTGTGGTCCGCACGAACCAGAGGCCGACGATCAGCGTGAAGAGCGTCAGCAGGGTGGCCACCGCCGCCGCCCGATGGAACTCCAGGGCCCGGAAGGCGTAGAAATACATCTGGAGGGCGAGCACCATGGTGGCCCCGCCCGGGCCACCCATCGTCGCCGTGTAGACGATGTCGAAGATCTTCAACTCCCAGAGGACCGTCATGGCCACGATCACCATGGTGACCGGGCGGAGGCTGGGGATGGTGATATACCAGAACTGCTGGAGAGGGCCCGCTCCATCCACGGCGGCGGCCTCATAGTAATCGCGTGGGATCGTCGCCAGGCCGGCGCTGTAAAGGATCATGCTGAACCCGACCCAGAGCCAGACGGACCCGAGGATCAGCGCCGGCAATGCCGTCTCCGGGTAAGCGGCCCAGCTCCGCCCCAGCTCCGTCAGCCCCACCGCCCGCAGGATCGCGGTGACGATCCCCGCGTTCTCGTCGAACAGGAAGCGAATGATCACACCCCCGACGATCATCGGCGTGACCATTCCCAGGAAGATGATGGATTTGAGGAAGGTAGCCCCCCAAGCCCGATCCAGCAACACCGCCAGGATCAGACCCAATCCGATCGTCAGCGGAAGATGGAGCAAGATCCACACCGCATTGTGGACGATGGAGCCCCAGGGGGGTGGGCCGGGCGGGAAGCCTGGGAGATTGAAGGTGTCCGGATCGGAGAGGACCTGAACGAAATTCCGCAGGCCCACAAAGGCCCCCTGCCGGTCGGTGAAGCTGAGGGCGATGGTCTGCAAGGCGGGGAGGATGATAAAAAAGAGAATGAGAAGCAGGGCTGGTGCGGTGAACCCCAGAAAACTTCCCCAGCGTCCGATTCGCTTCCACCCTCGCCATGCCCGCATGGTCCCCGGCTCCTGATCCGGATTCAGAGGGACAGGAGATGGGCGCAGACGGCGAATCGGCCTGCCCCCATTCCCTTCCCTTTGCAAAACAACCGCCGTTCGGCTCCCATCCGGGAGGCCGGATAGCCTCTCCCCGCGGCCTGAGGGGCCGCGGGGAGAGGAGAGAACACGGAGTGTCTGGAGGGGAGCTCCCCGGGAAAATCCAGAGGAGCCCGCTATCGAGTGGGGAAGCGAGCGTCCAGGGTGCGGAGCACACTATCCAGCGCCTGGGGGCGCACCCAGAGGAGCTTCAGCTGATCCCAGAACGTGCGCTGCCAATCCCCGCCCACCGTGTCATCCAGGTCCGGGACGTTCGGCCGCTCGATCTTCGCCAGGGCCTCCGCCAGGGCCCGGTCGGCCGGCGGGTAAACCTCGGGGGAGATGTCCTTGCGGCTGGCGAGCTTGCCGCCCTGTTTGGCCCGGATCTCCATCCCCTCCTTGCTGATCAGGAAGGCGACGAGCTGCTTGGCGGCCTCCACATTCTCGCTGTATTTGGGGATGAAGGCCCAGTCAGTGCCCCCCACCACCCCGCGCGCCCCAGGCAGAGTGAACACGCCCAGGTCGTTCGGGTCCTTCACCATCCCGGTCAGCCAGTTCCCCATGAAGAACAGGCCGTATTCCTCATTCCACCAGAGGTCAATGGCCTGGGTCCATTCCACCGGGTCGCTGAAGTATTTGCCGAGCAGGGGAACCAGGCGCTCGGCGAAGATGGCGCGGACCTGGGGATCGGTGAACCGGGCCTTGCCGGCGATCAGATTCTCCTGGAGCTCCGGCCCGCCGAAGGTGATCAGGAAATGCTCCACAATGTCGCTCAGCGGCCAGCCCACGCCATCGCCGCTGATGATCGCCTTCTTGATACCGGGGATCTTGGAGATCTGATCCAGGAGGGCCAGGAACTCCTCCCACGTGGCCGGCGGCTTCAGATTATGCTTCTGGAAGAAGGATTTCTTATACCAGAAGCCGGGCTTCACAAAGAGAACATAGGGGACAGCGTAAACCCGGCCATCCACAGGGGCGGGCTGGAGCACGAACTGGCTGGCCTCCTTCTGCCACACGTCCGTGAGATCCACCGCGTGATCCTTGTTCTTCCGGATCCACCAGTCCCACATGAAAATCACATCACCCGGGGCCTGCTTCGCCTCAAATTGAGGAGGCAAAATCTGCGAGAGATCCTCCGCCCGGTAGATCCGGTAGCGGATCTGAACGCCGAGCTTCTTCTCCGCCGCCTTAAGGACGGGGAGGAACTGGTCCATCTCTGCGCCCGCCCAGGGGCCGATGACGGTCAGGGTGGGGATTACCTTGGTGACCTCAACGGTCTTTTCGACCGGCACCGTCCGCTCAATGACCCGGGTCTCCACGATCCGTTCAGGAGTCGGCGTGGCGGCTGGCACACAGGCGCTGACCGCCAACATCAAAACCACCAGCACAAACCCGATACGTTTCATGCTCCACCTCCCGCGCCACAGGATTGACGGATCACCAGCCCGGTGGCCAACCGGATTGTTGCGGTCGGAGGCCTTCCCTCCTGAATCCACCGAAGTAACAGCCGGCCCGCCTCCCGCCCCAGATCCTCCGCCGGCAGGTGAACGGTGGTGAGCGGTGGATCCACGTAGGCAGAGAGAGGCACATCATCAAAGCTCACCAGAGCCAAGTCCTGGGGAACCCGCAGGCCGTGGCGGCGGATGACCTGAAGGGCACCAAAGGCGACCACATCGCTGGCCACAAAGACCGCGGTGGGAGGATCCGGAAGCTTCAGCAATCGCTCCATCGCCACCGCGCCGCTGGCCGGGGTGAAAGCCCCGAAGGCGACCAGGGTTTCATCGTAAGGCAGGCCCGCCTCCTCCAGGGCCTGACGATAGCCGAGCCAGCGCTCATAACTGGCCGTATACGATAACGGCGCGTTGGTGATCAACCCGATCCGTCGATGGCCTAACCGGACCAGATGACGCGTGGCCATGGCGGCTGCCTGCCTGTTGTCCACATCGACCGAGGGGAGCGGAGTGTTGGCCAGATGACCCAGGAGAACCACGGGCGTTTCCTGCCCCCAGCGTCCCAGCCACTCCCGATCCTCAAAGCGCGGGCCGGAGAGGATCAGCCCATCGACCCGACGCTCCTGAAGCAGGCGGGTGGTCTCCTCAGGAGCATGATGGGGGGCAAGGGGAAAGAGCAGCAGATGCAGATTCGCCTCTCGAAGGACATCGCTCAGGCCCCGCAGCACTTCCGGAAGGAACGCATCGGCGAAAACCTGATCGGGGGTCTGACGCATCACGAAGGCGATCACCTCGGAGCGCCCGCGGACCAGATGCCGGGCTCCCGCGTGGGGGCGGTAGTTCAGGCGAGCCGCCGCCTCCAGGACCCGCTGTCGGGTCTCCAGAGGGATCCGAACATCCGGGACGCCGTTCAGCACCAGCGAGACGGTGGTCCGGGAAACCCCCGCCAGGCGGGCCACATCCTCAGCTGTTGGCGATCGTCGCTTGATCATCGCATGCTAACACGCGTTAGCATCAAGATTATTTTAGTAATTCGTTTGATTTATGTCAAGAAAATCGAGGGGGTATGCGAAAACCCGAAGATTTCCCCTGCGCTGCGATGGGACATGGGGGGAGGGGAAAGCGGAGAGGATCGGAGGGGTTTCCACAACCAAGCGGCGGGTCCATTCCAGAGGAGATCCTCCGCTTTGCGGAGGCTGGGGGAGACATTAGACTGAAGGGCAACAGAGATCAGGGGGCCAGGAGATCCTTTATTCTCCAAACCCATCGAAGTGGAAGATTCTCTGGGGAGGCGAGGCCGCCCCGGATGGGGACATCCTCGCCTGGGAAGCGGAGGGAAGCGCCATGCTCCGGGTAGAGCGGTTGCGGGTCGCCTATGGGGATGAAGTGGTCATCCCGGGGTTAAGCTTCTTCGTGGAGCCGGGCCAGGCGCTGGGATTGATCGGCCCCAATGGCGCCGGAAAGACCACGGTGCTCCGCGCCTTAAGCGGCGTGATCCCCCTTCAGGCCGGCACGATCTTCTGGGAGGACGTTCCGCTGCATACGCTTCCCCCGGAACATCGGGCGCGGTGGATCGCCGTGGTCCCTCAGGGGGCTTCGCTTCCCGAGGCCTTCACCGGGGAAGAGGTGGTCTCCTTCGGGCGCACCCCCTACCTTTCCTGGCTGTCTGCGCTTTCCGCAACGGACCGGATGCACATCGAGCAGGCGATGATCCGGACGGAAACGCAGGCCTTTGCAGAGCGGCCGGTGGGGACGCTTTCGGGAGGGGAGCGCCAGCGCCTGCTCATCGCCCGCGCTTTCGCTCAGACCCCACGCATCCTGCTGCTGGATGAGGCCTTCGCCCATCTGGATCTGAAATATCAGCTCCGGCTTCTCCAGCTGATCCGCCGGATGCTCTGGACGGAGCATATGGCGGGGGTGCTGGCGATTCACGATCTCCATCTGGCGGCTCGCTTCTGCGATCGGCTGCTGCTGCTGAAAAACGGCCGGGCACTGGCTTTCGGGCCCCCGGAGGAGGTCCTTCAGCCGGCCCTTCTGGAAGCCGCCTACGAGATCCCTATGCGCGTGGAGCGCCATCCGGAAGCCGGGTGGTTGATCTGGCCGGCTTGAGAGCCCCATCCATCCAGGCCCTCAGGAGGAGATCAACCGGGCACGGCGCCACTTCGCCCACATGGAAAGCAGGTGGACCCACACCGGGCTCAGACGGCGGGTGGGGCGGGCATGGCGTAAGGCTTGCAGGAAACCCACCGCGTCTTCAAAGGGTGGAAGGGCCGTCCACGCCCGGCCCAGCTCCCACAGGGTGTGGGCGTCGCTGCCGGAGAATCCCGGCTTGCCGAACCGCGCGGCCAGCGCCGCGGCGCAGGCATTGTCGCCCGGAAACACGCAGCGCGCGTTGAAGATCTCCACCGCGTCTACCATATGGAGCACAGCCTCGGCGACCTTCCGGCCCACCGCGGAGCCCCGCGCCCGGTCACAGGGATGGGGAAGCGCCACCACCCCGCCCTGCTCCCGGATCCGATCGATGGTTTCCATCAGGGGGAGACCTTTCGGGATCTCCCGCTCGATGAAGTAAGCGAGCACCTCCCCTTCCCGGGTGCGGATCTCCTCGCCCACGATGATCAGATCGGGCGCCCGTTCCTTCAGCCGCAACGCCCCCTGGATGGTGTTGTGATCGGTCACCGCCACGCGATCCAGGCCTTTCCGACGGCAGGCGGCGAGGAAATCCTCGAGGGAAACCAGGCTGTCCGGCGAGCAAACCGTATGGGCGTGGAGCTCAACCCGCCACATGGGATGTCTCCTGGCACCGGGCTTCGAGGAGGGCCAGCACGCGCTGGAACACTTCCTCGATATCCATCGCTGTGGTGTCCAGGACCACCGCGTCAGGGGCCGGGCGCAGCGGCGCGACTTCCCGCCCCTGATCCAGGGCGTCTCGCTGCCGCATGGTCTCCAGGACCTCCTCGAAGGATACGGCTTCTCCACGATCCCGAAGCTCCCGATAACGACGCCAGGCCCGGGTCTTTAGATCCGCGTCCAGATACAGCTTGAAATCGGCCTCGGGAAGGACCACCGTTCCGATGTCCCGCCCGACCATCACCACCCGGCCCCGCAGCCCGATCTGGCGCTGACGCTGGGTGAGGGCGCGACGGACGCCTGGATACGCGGACACCTGGGAGACCGCCGCGTCCACCTCCGGGCTTCGCAGGGCCCACGTGATATCCTCCCCCTCCACCCGCACGGTATAGGGGCGGCCATCGGCCTCGGTGGGAGGCAGGATGTCCAGGTCCAGGGTCTCGGCCAGACGGGTCAGGGCCTCTTCGTCCGTCACCGGGATGCCTCGCTGCAGGGCGGCCCAGGTCACCGCCCGATACATGACCCCGGTATCGATATAGGCATATCCGAGATGAGCAGCCAGGCGCTGAGCCAGCGTGCTCTTCCCCGAAGCCGCTGGCCCATCGATGGCGATTCGCAACGGTCGCCCCATCGCGAAGGATGCCCCCCGAGAGGATCTGTGGATCGTTCCAGGATAAGGGATATACGCTCTACCGGATTCTATTGCATCCGGATCGAGCGCGCGGCGAAAGGAGGAGAAACCATTCGGGGCAGGCGGCAGAGCTGCCTGCCCCGAATCTCCCAGAACAAGGATCAGCTGCCCAGAGCGCTTCCCTCAACAGGCCCCGCTTCGCCCTCCTCCGGGGCTTTCCGGCGGCGGGGAGCTTTCGGAAGCAACGATTGGACCACGTGCAGGGGATTCCCCTCCGGGTCATAGAACGTCCCCAGCACCATCACGCCCGGGATCTCCACCAGATCCCCGACCCGGACCCCCTGGCGCTTCAGGCGGTTGAGGACGCGCCGGGCATTGCGCACCTCAAAGAGCGCGCCCCCTCCGGCGTTCCCCCCCGGCCCCTCCGGGCTCTGATGCAGCAGGATCCGCGGCCCACGAGGCGGGCCAAATTCCACCCAGCGCCCTTCCGGATCCTCCCCGCGCACCGGCAGGCCCAGGGTCTCCCCGTAGAAGGTTTTGGCCCGCGCCAAATCCTGCACCCGATACAAGACCCCTTGAACTTTGCGCACCACTGGCATCCTGGCCTCCTTCGTGTTCCAGGTTACCTCCATTATAGCGGCATTGGCCTGTTCTAAAGAGCCATTCTGGATCGGTGGACTATCGGGAGAGCTACGGTATGATGAACCCAGATCCCCATAACCGGCGAGGAGACGAGCCGATGGCGTATCAGGATCTTCGGGATTTCCTCAACCGTCTGGAACAGGCCGGGGAGCTGGTCCGCATCCGCGCACCGGTCTCCGCCGAGCTCGAGATCACCGAGATCGCCGATCGGGTGATGAAGGGTCCACCCGCCCGCAATAAGGCCCTCCTTTTCGAAAATGTGGACGGGAAGGGGATCCCCGTCGCCATCAACCTGTTTGGGACCCGACAGCGCATGGCCTGGGCCCTGGGGGTTGAAGACCTGGAGGAGCTTCGAAAGCGGCTGGAAACGCTGCTGCGCCCGGAGCTCCCCCAGAGCCTGGGGGAGGCCTTTGAACGCCTGGGCCAGGTGCTGGGAACCCTGCGGAGCATCGGGCTGGGCCCCCGGCGGGTCTCCCGGGCGCCATGTCAGGAGGTCGTGGAGACCGAACGCCCATCCCTGGATCGGCTGCCGATCCTGAAGTGCTGGCCCAAAGATGCGGGCCGCTACATCACCCTGGGCCAGGTGATCACCCGGGATCCCCGCACCGGGAAACGCAATGTCGGGCTGTATCGCCTCCAGGTTCACGATGAGCGCACCCTGGGGGTCCACTGGCAGATCCATAAGGGCGGCGCGGAGCATGAACGGGCCGCCCGGGAAGCGGGGGCGGAGCGGATCCCCATCGCCGTGGCGCTGGGAGGGGATCCTGCCTGCATCTGGGCGGCGAGCGCGCCGCTCCCTCCGGACATCGATGAGTATCTGCTCGCCGGATGGCTTCGGGGACGGCCGGTGGAAATGGTCCCCTGCGTCACCCAACCCCTCGAAGTCCCCGCCCATGCGGAGATCATCATCGAGGGCTACATCGACCCCTGGGAACAGCGCATGGAGGGCCCCTTCGGCGATCACACCGGCTATTACACGCCGCCGGAGCCCTTCCCGGTGATGCACATCACCGCGATCACCCACCGGCGGGATCCGATCTATCCCACCACGATCGTCGGCCGCCCGCCGATGGAGGATTACTGGATGGGCAAGGCCACGGAGCGGCTCTTCCTCCCGCTGATCCGCCTGTTCCTGCCGGAGGTGGTCGATTACAACATGCCTGCGGAAGGGGTTTTCCACAACCTGGTGATCGTCAGCATCCGCAAGCGGTTCCCCGGGCACGCCCGCAAAGTGATCTTCGGCCTGTGGGGCCTGGGGCTGCTGAGCCTGGCCAAATGCATTGTGGTCGTGGATAGCTGGGTGGATGTGCACAACTTATCCGAGGTGGCATGGCAGGCGCTGGGGAATGTGGACTGGAAGCGGGATGTGGTGATTGTGGAGGGGCCGGTGGATCATCTGGATCATGCTGCGCCCTTGCGGGCGTATGGGGGAAAAATCGGCATCGACGCCACCGCCAAGGGGCCCGAGGAGGGGCATCCCCGGGGCTGGCCCGAGCGCATTGAGATGAGCCCGGAGATCCGGGCGCTGGTGAATCGACGGTGGGAAGAATACGGGCTCCCCTGAGGCCCGAGGAGACCCACCGGGTAACTCATGCGTTTAAAAAACCCGGGGGCGCAGGACGCGCCCCCGGATGCCCCTGCTTATCCTTCCACGATCAGTGCCGGCGGTGGGGTCAGCTCCTCGATCCCTTTCGGGCGGAAGACCAGCTGATCTCCCTCCAGGTCGATGATCACCGTGTCTCCCGGCCCAAACCTCCCGGCCAGCATCCCCTCGGAGAGGGCATCTTCCACCAGGTTCTGGATCACCCGGCGCAGCGGCCGCGCGCCGTATTCGGGATCGTAGCCCTTATCGGCCAGGAAGGCCTTGGCCGCCGGCGTGGCCTCGATGCGCAGACGATGCTCCTGGAGACGGGCCGCCACCTTGCCCAGCTCGAGGTCCACGATCTTCAGGATGTCCTCCCGGCTCAGCGGCCGGAAGACCACCACCTGATCTACCCGGTTCAGGAACTCAGGCCGGAAGACCTTGCGCAGCTCATTGAGAAGCTTCTCCCGCATCTCCCGGTAGCGCCGCTCCAGGTCCACCTCCTCCTGCTTCTGGGTGGGGAAGCCCAGGTGCGCCTTGCGGATGGTCTCCGCGCCGATATTGGAAGTCATGATGATGATCGTGTTGCGGAAATCCACCTTGCGGCCCCGCGCATCGGTCAGCCGGCCTTCCTCCATAATCTGGAGGAGCATATTGAACACATCCGGATGGGCCTTCTCGATCTCATCGAAAACCACGATGCAGTAAGGCCGGCGGCGGACATATTCGGTGAGCTGTCCGGCGTCCTCATAGCCCACGTAACCAGGGGGCGCTCCCACCAGGCGGGAGACGTTATGGCGCTCCATGAACTCCGACATGTCCAGCTGGAGCAGCGCGTCTTCGGAGCCGAAGAGGAACTCCGCCAGGGCCTTGGTGAGCTCTGTCTTGCCCACCCCGGTCGGCCCGAGGAAGATGAAGGAGCCGATGGGTCGGCGGGGGTCCTTGAGGCCGGCGCGGGCCCGCCGCACCGCCCGGGAGATCACGCTGATGGCCTCATCCTGCCCCACGATGCGCTTCTTGAGCTCCTCCTCCATCTGGAGCAGGCGCTGGGACTCATCCCCGGCGATGCGGCTGACCGGGATGCCCGTCCACATGGAGACCACCTCGGCGATATCCTCCGCCGTGACCCTAGGTCCCTCGTCGGTCTCGCTGCGCATCCGCAATTGCTGGAGCTGAGCCTGGAGCTCCTCCTCTCGGGCTTTGAGATCGGCCACATCTTCGTAACGGCGTTCGGCCAGGGCTTCCTCCCGCTCGCGCTGCACCGTGCGTAGCTCGGTGTATACCTTCTGAAGGCTCGGCCAGCGGGAGGCCTTATACATCCGCACGCGGGCCGCCGCCTCATCGATCAGATCGATCGCCTTGTCCGGGAGATAGCGTTCAGGGATATAGCGCGCGGATAGCCGGGCAGCCGCCTCGATCGCCTCGTCCGTGATGGTCAACTTGTGATGCTCCTCGTAGCGATGGCGGATGCCCCGCAGGATCTCGATGGTTTCTTCGATCGTGGGCTCCTCCACCACCACCGGCTGGAACCGGCGCTCGAGCGCCGCGTCGCTCTCGATGTATTTGCGATATTCATCGAAGGTCGTGGCGCCGATGCACTGGATCTCCCCCCGGGCCAGGGCCGGCTTCAGGATGTTGGCCGCATCCACGGCGCTGCCGGCCGCCCCGGCACCCACCAGCATATGCATCTCATCGATGAACAGGATGCAGTCAGCGCTCTTGAGCTCCTCCAGCACTCGCTTCAGCCGTTCCTCAAACTGGCCCCGATACATCGTCCCCGCCACCAGGGAGGCCACATCCAACTGCAGGACCCGCTTGCTGAGGAGCGGCTCGGGGACCTCGCCGGCCACGATGCGCTGGGCCAGCCCCTCCACGATGGCCGTCTTGCCCACCCCGGGCTCCCCGATCAGCGCCGGGTTGTTCTTGGTCCGGCGGGAGAGGATCTGGATCACCCGCTCGATCTCCTGTTCCCGTCCGATGACCGGATCCAGCTTCCCCTCCTCGGCCAGGGCGGTCAGGTCGATGGCCAGCTGATCGAGCAGCGGCGTCTTCGGGCGCTCCCGCCGGGGCCGGGCGGCTGCAGTCGTCTCCTGGATCGCCCGATTGGTTTCCCGCCGGATCTGCTCCAGGGACAGCCCCAGGCTCTTGAGGATATCCACCGCCATCCCGTCACCCAGGCGGACCAGCCCGAGGAGGAGATGTTCGGTGCCGATGTAATGATGCCCCATGCGTCGGGCCTCATCGACGGCCAGCTCGATCACCCGACGGATGCGGGGCGTCAGGTCGGGCTTGCTATGGGGAGTGCGGCGGCCGGGCCCCGACATCCGAAGGACCATTTCCTCCACCTTCTGCGGGGTGACGCCCAGGCGTCGGAGCACCTGGCCGGCGATGCCGTTCTCTTCCTTGACCAGGCCCAGGAGCAGGTGTTCGGTGCCGATGTACGTGTGGTTCAGGCGTTCGGCTTCCTCCTGAGCCAACGCCAGCACCCGCCTGGCCCGCTGGGTAAACCGATCCAGCTTGCTGGACACAGCGTCCTCCTTCAAACCGACTGCAGGGTTTCCAGGGGCGAACGCGCAGCCGGCTCTGATGTTAGTATAACACGTCGCCCCTTTTTCAGTTAGTTCAGGGATCCCATGGTTGACCGTTTGTCGGAGGGACAACGGGGCGCACCATGACCACCCCTCAAGGGCCATAATTCCCATCCACCGGCGTGGAATCCTCAAGCTCGATGCTTCGAGTTGAGATAGAGAAAGCGGGGCGCTGCAGGCGCCCCGCTCACCCCCTCCCCAAGCCTCCCACCGGCGATCCGGG
>NZ_DAOUCJ010000064.1 GCF_034432235.1 Thermoflexus sp.
TGGCCGAGGCCCAGCGCCGCACCGAGGAGAGCCTCAACCGCCTGGCGGAAGCGTTCGCCGCCCACCGCCAGGAGTTCCTGGAATACCGGGCGGAGGCGGACCGCCGGTTCGCGGAGCTAACCGAGGCCCAGCGCCGCACCGAGGAGAGCCTCAACCGCCTGGCGGAAGCGTTCGCCGCCCACCGTCAGGAGTTTCTGGAACTTCGCCGGGAATTCCAGGAGCACCGCCAGGAGTTTCTGGAACATCGCCGGGAGTTCCTGGAATACCGGGCGGAGGCAGACCGCCGCTTCGCGGAGCTGGCCACGACCGTGCGCATCCTGGTGGAGCGGGTGGACCGGATCGAGCAGGATGTGGGGGTGCTGAAGGACCACGACCTGCGCCGGCGTTATGTGGAGCTGGCGCCCTCTTATTTCGGCCGGCCGAACTTCCGCAAGATCCGGGTCCTGACCCCCTCTGAGCTGGCTGACCTGTTGTGGGCCGCCCTGGATGAAGGGAAGATCCAGCCGGAGGACTTCGAGGAGGTCCGGCGTGTCGACCTGGTGCTCCGTGGCGAGTGGGAGGGGCGGACGCTTCACTTGGCCATGGAGACTTCCTGGAGGATCGATCGCGGGGATGTGGAGCGGGCGGTGCGGCGCGCCCGGATCCTGGAGGCGATCCTGGGGGAAACCTGGCCTGCGGTAGCCGGCAATCGTCTGACGGAAGGGGCCCGCGAGCTCCTGCGGACGATCCGTGAGGAAGGGCAGCCGATGGTGGTCGCCCTGGATGGGAGCATCGACTGGCCGTCCTGATTCATACGCCGCACGCGGTGGGAGAGGTCCGGGTTGCGACCTCCTGCTTCTCCTTTGTCAGGGCGATCATCGAACCTCAATATGCAAGGGAGGAGCCTCGGCGGTCTGGCCTTCCCCGAGCCGGGCGATGGCCTGGAAGGTATGGGATCCGGGCGCGAGAGGCCACCAGGCCCGATACGGAGGCTCTGTCCACTCCATCCACGGCTGACCATCGATCTGCACCCGCACAACCTGGGGAACTCCCCTTCCGATCCAGTGAACCTCCACCAGGAGCCGCTGAGCTTCTGAAGGGAAGGAGGGAATGCGTCGATAGATGGCTCCTGCAGGTGGGGAGACCCAGCGCAGGATGCCCGCCCCGCCTGCTGTTTCCTGCCCTTCTACTGGAGGCAACGGGAGGCCGTTCTCCTGCGCCCATTTCCACGCCGGAGGCGGCCACATGATAAACACCCGCTCTTCCACTTCCTCAGGTGGCGTCTCCGGTCCCGCCAGCTTGCCTGTCCGCCGGTCGATCCGCAGCCGCCGATAGAGGTCATCGGGCTCCTTCGGTTCCGTTCCCTCGATGAACCATTCCTCCCGGGTTTGCGGGCAATCCGGGGTCGGTTGCTTTCCCGATAATGCGCAGACCCGCACCCGGTGCACCCCTTCCGGGATCGGGAAATCCCGAACCGGTTGATCCCGATGGAGGAGCTCCATCACCGCATGCCAAATCGGCGCGGCGCCGGTCACCCCGGAGATCTCCCGCAAAGGCGTTTGATCCACGTTCCCGATCCATACCCCCACCACCCAATCTGGGGTGTAACCGATGGCCCAGTTGTCCCGCCAGTCGCTGCTGGTCCCGGTTTTCACCGCCGCCGGGCGGGAAAGGTTCAGCGGGCTCCACGATCCGAACCCCATGGCCCGCGCGTTGGGATCTTTCAGGATATCGGTGATAAGGAAAACCACCCGTGGATCCAGAATCCGCGGACCGGGTTCCGGCGATGCCGCATATCGGAGCCGCCCGTGGCGATCCCGAACCTCCCGGATCAGGAGGGGAGTGATGCGGCGCCCGCCGTTCGCCAGGGCCGCGTAGGCCGCCGTGAGATCCACCAGCCGCACCTCGCCCCCTCCCAGGGTCAGCGCCAGCCCATACCGGGCCGGTGGCCCGGGAAGCCGGACCCCCAGCTGATCCAGCAGTTCCACGAGACGAGGGACCCCTACCTGTTCCAGCACGGCGACCGCCGGCACGTTGAGAGAGGAGGCCAGCGCTACGCGAGCGGAGACCGGCCCATGGTAGCGCCGATCGTAATTGATGGGCTGATAGCTCTCCCCCTCCGCGGTGATGAAAGTCTGAGGAAGATCCCAGAGGAGCGAGGCCGGGGTCAGGAGCGGGCCGCTGCGGGGATCGAAGGCAAGGGCGTAGGTGAAGGGCTTGAGCGCGGAGCCGGGCTGGCGGGGGATGCGGACGCCATCCACCGCGCCCTGGATGGCGGCGTTGAAGTAATCGGGGCTCCCCACCCACGCCAGGACCTCTCCGGTGTAAGGCTGGATCACCACCACAGCGCCGTTGCGCGCGCTGGCGCCCGGGTGGTCCGGTCGGGGGCGGTTGATCGCCTCCAGATGGGCGCGCAGGATCTCCGTGATGGCCTCGTTCCAGCCCAGATCCAGCGTGGTGGTCACCACCAGGCCCTCCTCGAACATCCTTTCTTCCCCGAACTGCGCCACCAGGGCCTCGCGGACGGCCATCACGAAATGGGGGGCGTGGATGAGAAACGGCGCGCTGGCGAAGCGCAAGCGCTCCGCGGCAGCCCTTTCGGCTTCCTCAGGGGAAAGAAAGCCATGTCGGGCCATCAAGCGGAGCACCTGTCGGCGGCGTTCCTCGGCGGCCTCCGGATCCGTGAAGGGATCATAGCGGCTCGGCGATTGGGGAAGGCCAGCCAGAAGGGCGCATTCCGCTGGATCCAGCTCCGCGGCATGCTTGCCGAGATAAGTCATGGCGGCAGCTTCCAGCCCGTAGGCGAAGTGCCCGTAGAAAACTGTGTTGAGGTAGATCTCCAGGAGCTCATCCTTCCCATAGCGCTGGCTCAGGATCAGCGCCAGGATCGCCTCCCGGACCTTCCGGCGGAGGGTGCGCGCGGTTCGTTCATTGGGGCTCAGGAGCAGCGATCGGGCGATCTGCTGAGGGATGGTGCTGGCCCCGGATATCGCCTCTTCGCCCCTCAGGTTGGTCCATAAGGCCCGCAGGATCGCGATCGGATCCACGCCGGGGTGTTCATAGAAACGGGCATCCTCGGTCGCCAGGGTGGCGGCGATGCAGGCGTTGGGGATCCGATGCAGTGGGAGCCAGATGTGGCGTCCCTGGTGGGGAGGGGCCAGCTCGTAGAGGAGCCGGCCGTGGCGGTCCAGAATACGGACGCTGGGTCGGGGAGCCTGCCGGCTCAGATCCCTCGGATCCGGGAGCGGTCCGATCCAGAGCGCCAGCGCCCCCGCGCCCAGCCCGCTTCCCAGCAAACCGACCAGCAGGATCCTTCTCAGCCATCGCCGGATTCGGGTCACGGAGCGCTCCTGCTTCTACGGGCGATCCTCTGGATTTGCCCCAGCGGATGTCCCCTATGGATCGTTATATTCCCCCTCTCCATGCCCCTTCCTCGCCCGGAGAGGGAGTGAGGCCATTCCTCTCATCCTGGAGGGATCGCCGAAGAGCACGGCCCTTACGGGAATTCCACCAGCGAGAAGGGAACGGGGACGAAGATGAGCAAAAATAGAGCCCAGGTCAACCATCCGATCGCCTGACGGATCGGATCCAGGGGGGTGATGTCGTTCAGGGGCGGCGGGTGGCGCAGGCCGGTGAGCATCGGCATGAAGGCCCAGAGGAACCACCCCGGCCAGCGCAAGCCCAGCAGCAGCAGCGCGAACACGCCGATCTCCGAGATCCGCCAGGCGGTGCGGCCGAGCATGGCATACATGATGTGCCCGCCGTCCAGCTGACCCAGGGGCAGCAGGTTGAAGGCTGTCACCAGCAACCCAATCCACCCCGCCCATGCCAGGACATTCAGTTGCACGTCGTAACCACCCCCGGGCAGGGGGCGGCCGAAGATCAGGACCTTCAGGCTCCAGTATAGAAGGGAATTCCCCTCGAGCGCGACGGCACCCCGAAGGGGGACAACCGGGGAGGTCATGAGCCCATAGATGAGGATCGGGAGGGCGACAGCCAGCCCGGCGAGGGGGCCTGCCACACCGATATCGAACAGCGCCTTCCGGTTGCGGATGGGGGATCGGATCTGGATGAAAGCCCCGAAGGTGCCGAGCATCCCGATCAGAGGGGGCACCGGGATGAAGTAGGGCAGCGTGACCTCGCTGCGATGCAGGCGAGCGGCGATGTAATGCCCCATTTCGTGAACCCCCAGGATGAGCAGCAGCGCAGCCGCAAAGGTGATGCCCTGCCTCAGATCGAGGGAACCCTCGCTGCCATAGAGCGCCCCGGCCCATACCGTGGTGACCACTGTGGCCACGAACAGGAGGAGATTCACCCATGGCCGGGTGCGAGCCGGCCGGGCGACCCCGGCCTGGGCGATGATCTGGTCGGTCTGACCGTGACGCCGCAGGATAGGGGTGTACCCCAGCGCCTCGAAGCGCGTTCGCAGGATCTCAAAGGCCGATTCCGGATCGGTTTGCAGATAGCCCTCGAACGCGATCACCTGATCCGGCGGATGCAGGACGCGGGCCTCGGTGATCACGAAGAGCCCTCGCAGCGCCGCCGCCAGTCGGTCCAGCGTGGAGGGTGTCCATCCCGTCTCATACCAGGCGGTTTCCATCGAGCGCCAAGCCTCACAGAGCAAGATGCGGGAGCGCGTTGCCCCCTTCTCCAGTCTAAGACAGGGGTGGAAAGCCTGCAACGATCGAACAGGATCCCGCTCGGGATGGGTAAGATCTTCGGAAAGCCCTGGCGCAAGCCCCAGGGGCGAAGTTGGTTCAGTCGGGTTATGATATCTTTCAGAGAGGGCGCATGATGGAGAACTGGGATCAAAGCGGTGAGGGGGCGGGAAAGCAGCCCATCCCATTCCCCGCCTGATCCCAGGAGGCGCTCAGGATCGCATGGGGGAGGCGATGATCCAAAGAGGAAAAGCTTTCCCGGTGTGGGAATCTGCCGTTCGGTCCCTGCGTTACTGGTTAACCCCCGGGCTGGGGGTCAAGCGATGGCTGGTCCTGCTGCTGGTGGGGATTACCGAGCTGGCCCTGGCGCTGGCCTATGTGCTGGTCACCATCTATCGAGAGCAACCGTTGCCCCCGATCTTCTATTACCTGACCCTACAGTTCATCCCCCGTCTGGGCCGGGCGGTGCTCTTCGGATTCCTGGGCCTCGCGACCACCGGGTTCGCCCTGGTGCGGCTGAATCGCACGCTGCTTTCCCCCTTCGTGCAACCCGGCCGGGATGTGGCGGAGATCCTGCACCGTCACCGGCAGCGGGAGCGCGGGCCGCGGATCGTCGTCATCGGGGGCGGCACCGGCCAGTCGACGCTGTTGCGCGGCTTGAAGGGGATGAGCGCGCGGCTGACGGCAGTGGTCACGGTGGCAGACGATGGAGGCAGCTCCGGCCGCTTGCGGCGCGAGATGGGGCTGCTGCCGCCAGGGGATTTTCGCAACTGCCTCGCGGCCCTGGCGGAGGCGGAGCCCCTGATGACCGCCCTCTTCCAGTATCGGTTCGGTCGGGGAACGGGCCTGAACGGCCATGCCTTCGGCAACCTGTTCATCGCCGCGATGGCCGAGATCACCGGAAGCTTCGAGCAGGCCGTGGCGGAATCCAGCCGCGTCCTGGCCGTCCGCGGCCGGGTGTTGCCGTGCACCGTGGAGCATGTCGTGCTGGCCGCTGAGATCCGGGACGCCGAGGGGCGGATCCATCGGGTCGATGGGGAATCCGCGATCCCAGAGGTCCGGGGCCGCATTGAGCGGGTGTGGCTGATCCCCGAGCATGCCCGCGCTTATCCGGAGACGATCCGGGCGATCCTGGAGGCCGATCTGATCGTCCTGGGCCCGGGAAGTCTTTACACCAGCGTGCTGCCCAATTTGCTGGTCGAGGGGATCGTTCCGGCGATCCGGGCCAGCCGGGCCCTGAAAGTGTATGTGTGCAATGTGGCCACCCAGATCGGGGAGACCGAAGGCTATGGTGTGGCGGATCATGTGCAGGCCATCGAACGCCATGTGGGATCCGGCCTGTTCCACCTCGTGCTGGTAAACAGCCGGACGGATGTGGCGTGGAAGGAAGTCCCGGAGGAGGTCGGCGAGCTGGTGCGCTGGGATGGGCAGCCGATCCCTCCCTACACGGTGGTGGCGATGGATGTCATCGATGAGCGAACGCCATGGCGCCATGACCCGGAGAAGCTCGCCCGGGCGCTGATGATGCTCTACGAGCGATATCGCCGCTGAGCTCCGGATGGCGCATCCTCTCGCGATGGGACCGGAGATTGGAGATGAAGCGATCGATTCGCTCGATCGGGGGGATTCTCCTGCTGTCGCTTCTCGCCGGGAGCGCCTGCCTGCTGGGGTCCTCCCGCCCCGGGCCTCTGGTGTATGAGGGGCCTTACCGAGCGGATCTGGCGGTGGGGGAGGGATTGCCCGGGACGGACGTCCGTTACCTGGGGGTGGGGCCGCAGGGGGCTCGCGTGCGCATCAAGGGCCAGGAGGTGATCCGGCTGGCGGGGGACTCTTTGGAAGGGGAAGCTCAGCCCCATCCCACGCTGGCGGTGCGCTACCGCCTCCGGATCTACTCCTATGATGAGCGCGCTCTCCACGCCATCGGCACGGCCCGGGTGGAGATCCAGGAGGCCCAGCCCCGGATGGGGCCGCTGCCGGAGAAGGCGGCCGTGCGCTTCACCGCGCCGGTCACCTACCGCGTGCCCCGGGATGGCGTGATCCCCGGGACCTCCATCGTTTATCGGGGGAAGGAAGATGACCGGGCGCGCCTGGAAGGCCTTCCCGGTTATCCCTATCGAAAGATAGGGGATTCCATCCTCTGGGCCGGGCAGGTGCATCCGATGGTTCATCTCAACGCGACCTTTCGGGTCCTTCTGATCGAGGATTCATGGCTGACGGTAGCAGGCACGGTCGAGGTGTGGCTCTCGGGGCTGTGAGGGGACGCTGGCATTCCAGAGGAGGGGGAGGTTCCCATGGTGCAGGCTTATGTGTTCATCCAGGCGGCGATGGGCAAGCCCAGTGCCGTCGCCGAAGCGCTGCGCAAGCTCCCTGAGGTCAGGTCCGCGGTGGTGGTCACCGGCCCTTACGATGTGATCGCCCTGGTGGAAGCCGACGATCTCCAGGTTCTGGGCCGGGTGATCACGGAGAAGATCCAGACCATCGAGGGCGTTGAGCGCACCCTCACCTCGCTGGTCACCGGGATCTAAACGCCGCCCCGCTCGAACAGGCGATCCACGGCCTCCGCCAGTTCGGCCAGGTTCTGGACCTGGTGGACGGCCGCGCAGAGGGGGGCGTAGAGGGGCATGTCGCTGTCGCCGGTGCCCCACAGCGGCCGGGGCTCCGGGTTGAACCACAGGATACGTTTCGCCCGACGGCGGATGAGCTCCAGGCAGTCCAGCCGGGGATCGTTGTAATTGTTCCGCCCATCCCCCACGATGATCACGGTGGTCCGCCGATCGATGGCCTCCAGGTAATCCCGGCAGAAGGTGGACAGGCTGTTCCCCAGATCCGTGTTGTAATACCCCGGGGGATTTTCCATCAGCACCCGGCGCACGGCCTCCTCCGGCCGGTGCTCCGCGAAGATGGGAGTGATCTCCACCAGATCGTCGATGAAGACGAAGCTCCGGGTGCGGCTGATCTGATCCTGGAGCAGGTAGATCAGGTGCAGGAAGAACTCAGAGCAATGCCGCACGGAGGTGCTGAGGTCGCACAGGACCACCAGGCGGGGCTTGAGGTGGCGCCGTCGGAAACGCAGATCGAAGGGGACGCCGGCGTGGCGCAGGTTGACCCGGAGGGTGGTTTTGGCGTCCAGGCGGCGGCCGTCGCCGCGCTTGAGGCGCAGGGCGGCCCGGGTGCGCAGGCGGGCCGCCAGGCGGGCCACCATCTGGCGCAGGCGCTGGAGATCCGTCGGGGTGAGCTCCTGGAAGGGGCGCTCCATCAGCTCCGCCTCGCTGGGCTCCGGGGGGCGCTCGGCCAGGCGCTCCAGGGTCGCCATTCCGGCCGCCTGCTGAATCTGGCGGGCCATCGCGGCCCGATTGGCCCGGATCTGCGCCTCCAGCTGCTGGAGGGTTTTCGCATCCGTTCCCGCTTCGGCCAGCATCCGCAGCAAGGCACGGATCATCTGTTCCAGGCGCTCGTCCAGCCCGGCGCCTCGCTGCATCCAGCGGGCGAGGGCCTGGCGATCCGCCCATTCTCGTATCCTTTGACGGCCAGCGTAACGGGCCAGCGCCTCCAGCTCCTCCGGGGTGAAAGGCTGGCCTTGCAGCAGCCGTTGCATCAGGGCAGCGAGGTGCGGCCCGAATTGGGCCGCAAGGGCCTGAAGGGCCGCCTGCAGACGTCGCTGGTCCTCCGGCGAGAGGCCGTTCATAGCGGGAGCCATGGGCGGCTTGCCCAACCCGAAGAACAGGGGGAAGAGCTCCTCGAAGATGGGGATCGCCCGGGCCTCCTTCACCAGGGCCGTGCGAAGGGCAGCTTTAAAGGTCTCCCGATCCATCACCCCCACCTGCTCCACCGCCCGCAGCGCGTCGGCCGACTCCGCGACCGAGACCCGAACGCCGGTGGCGCGAAGGGCGCGGATGAACTGAAGGATGCGCTCGTCCACAGTCAGGTTCCTTTCCTCAAGGCTTTCTTCCGTTGAGCGCCTGGCCAGTGCAAATCCCTCCGGACCGAGCCCATGCGCGATCGGGGGCTATGGGGTTCAGGTCACGGAAGGCGCTTCCATTTTGATGCCAGGGGGTCGTCCTGTCAAAAGGAGAACCCGATCTCTGCAACAGGACATTTCTCCCATTGGCCCTTCCTCTGGTTGCCTCTCATAATGGAGCCGCAGGCTCCTGAAACCCGCCGGTTTCCATTCATGTTAAAGAATCTGAGCCTATCGATTTTTCTTTCTTCCGGTAACTTCGGGGTAGGTATAAAGGCCTGGTAGTTTCAGAGGTCGGGCAGGACGGTTTGAGATGCCCGGAATCCCGGGAGGGAAGCTCATGGGCGAGCCGGTGAAGAGGGCGGTGGGTGGATTGATGGCGCTGAGCCTGGGGATAGTTTTTTGGATGCTTTTGCGAGCAGGAATCCCGAGGATGGGCGGGCTTTCGCCGGTATCGCCGCTCGCGACGATGCAACCGCATGCCTCTCCAATGCCAACTTCATCTCCGGATTGGAGATGCACGCCCCCTCCGTTCCCGACGCCTCCTTTTCTGGTGTGTCCAGGCCTGCCCACACCCACCCCTCGAGCGACCCGAGCGGCGGAGTCGACGCCCTGGATACCACCCTATCCAGGGGAAATCGTATCGATACCAACGCGGATGGCAGCAGCAGATGCACGCGGGTGGGTGATCATCCCGAATCTGCGAGAGGGGGCGCTGGCGATTCGGACAGACGGGGCGGGTCGCCTCCTATCAGATCGAACGCGGCTGCGCCTTGTAATGGGCGGGGAGGAGCGGCCGGCGATCTTCCAGCGCCTGATTCCATCCCCAAATGCTCGTTACCTCGCTGGCATGATCGAAGTGGAGTCTGGCGACCTGGTGTATTTCCTGGAATGGCCGAGGGGCAGGGTGAAGAGTTGGGTTCTCTCAGACGGATGGTTCCTTCAGTGGCATCCAGATGGACGGCGGGCTTTGCTCGCCAACACCATGGACGGCGTGCTCTTGCTGTTTGATGTGGAAAAGGGGGAGCGGCGGGTGGTCGCGAAGCCCGCGCTGCGAGATGTGGCGGGGGCAGCGATTTCCCCAGATGGGCAATGGCTGGCTTATGGAACCAACACGGGGGATGCGCATGAGATCTGGGTGGCACGAGGGGATGGAAAGGAGCCTCGCCTGCTGCTCCGAACGCGCGGCATGGCGGTGGTGTGGGGATGATCGCCAGATGGGCGGTGGCTGTTGTTTTCAGGGGAGCCGAATTCGGGCGCCGCAGAATCCAAGGGAAGCCCGACAACGGGGTATCGCTCGCTGGGGGCAATGGAGTGGGCGACTGGGCAACGGTATCCTCTGCGGGGACCCTTTTTCGCGGATCCGGTATGGTCACCCGAGGGAAGGCGCGTGGCCTACGTGGGGTGGGTAGAAGGACATCCGTGCTGGGGTAAAGACGAGCTTTATCGGGCGGATCCTCTCTGTCGATGGCGGGGGGTGGGGGTGTATGTGGAGACCGTAGGGGATGGAATGCCACAGCTCATTGCGCGCAATGCGGTCGATCCGGCCTGGTCGCCCGATGGGCGGTGGCTGGTGGTCTCGGGGCTGGATGAGCGGGAACAGGTGGATGTGGGGAAGGTGGCGGCGGATGGCTCACTGCGGGAGCGGCTGACGGAGACGCCGGAGCGGGAGCAGGCCCCCGTATGGATCCCAGAACCGTGAGGCTGAGGAGGGGTGATGGGAAGGCTGAATTCCCGTCCAGCATCCTCCCTGCTCATCCGCCCGGAAAGCTCCGGCTGAGCGTGTCCGCCGTGAAGCGGGCCAGATCCCGGAACAGCGCCTCGGCCTGCGCTTCCTGCTCCTCGGAAGGAAGCTGGAGGTGGGCTTCCACCCGGCCAGCCATCTCCTCCAGCGCCTGAGGATCCGCCCGGGGGGCGAGCCATGCGAAGAGGGAACGATGCGCACCCTTCCGCCCCATCGCTTCCAGCCCGTCCAGGATCTGGCGGTGGGGCGTCCCCTCCCAGATGGGCAGGATCATGGCCTCCCGCAGCCAGCGCTCCACCGGATACTCCCCCAGCACGCCCATCCCACCGTGGACCTCCATCGCCCACTTCGCCGTCTGCACCGCATGCTCCGCTGTCCAGTATTTGGCCAGATGGGTGAGCAGCCGGAAGAGGTGATAGCCCTCCGAGTAGGGAGGATGTTCCGGCCAGACTTCCTCCAGCAGACGGACCGTCGTCCAGGCCAGGGCGAAGGCGGCCTGGAGGTCACGGATGCGCTCGGCGAACTGGCGGCGCATCAGCGGGTGGTGGAGAACGGGGCGGCCGAAGGCGACGCGGCGCTCGGCGAAGGCCAGCGCCTCGGCGATGGCCCGCTGCATCAGGGCGACGCTGCCGATGCTGTTGGCGACGCGGGAGACGTTGAGGACCTCCAGGATCGAATAGATGCCGGTCTCCAGGCGGCCCAGGAGGTAGGCCTCGCTGTCTCGCAGCTCCACCTCGCCGGTGGGCACGGAGCGGGTGCCGATTTTATCCTTCAGACGCCGAATGAGATAGTTCAGGCCGCCGTCCTCCCGGTAGCGGGGGAGCAGGAAGAGGGCCAGTCCGCGAACGGTGCGGGGGGCGCCCTCGGGCCGGGCGGCGACCACCGCCAGCTCCGCTCCGGCGTTGCTGGCGAAATATTTCTCCCCGGTCAGCCGCCATCGTTCTCCGTCAGGACGGGCCATGGTTTCCACCGTCGCCCCCAGATCGGAGCCCCCGCCCGCCTCCGTCATCCAGGTGGCGCCCTGCCAGACATCTCCATCCCGCCGTAAGAGCGGGGGAAGGAAGCGCGCCTGGAGATCCGGATCGCCGTATTTGTGCAGGGCGAGGGCAGTGGCCAGGGAGACGGTGTAGGGACAGTAAAGGCCGGCGTCGTAAAAGGCGGTGAGGTAGCCGATGAGGAAAGTCGCGGACAGGCCCGCACCTTCGAAGGCATGCCAGACCGCCCCGGCGCGATAGCCCTGGAGGAGCATCCGGCGGTAATCGGGAGGATAGAGGATCTCATCGATGCGGCGGCCGAAGCGGTCGTAAGCGCGCAGCCACGGCGTGCCCATGCGGTCGATCATCATCGAGATCGCTTTTCCCTCCGCCTCCCACCAGCTCTCCAGTTCCTGCAGGTCCAGTTCCGGGGGAAAGGAAAGGCCCATCGATTGAAGGAAGCGGGTCGGCGTGCGCAGCGCATCCAGATCCATGGGTGCCTCCTCCTGAAGCATCGGCAGTGGATTCGTCGCCTGCCGGGTCGCTGGCCCGGGCGACAGAAGGAGCGGGAAAACCGTCCTCATGCAGCAGAGCCGGGCCGGCTTCATGATAGAGTCTTCTTCCTCCCGACTCAAAGCACACAGGGTGAGGATCAAGGCGCCTGCTCGATGGATCGGTCCAAGCCAGACATCCCCCGTTGGGCTCCGATTTCGGGAAGCGGGATGGATCCTCCGACCGAAAAAGCGGTTCACTGCGGGATGCCCTGAGAACCCGGAAAGGCCATGGTTGACAGATTGCCCGGGCTGGATAGAATTTGGAACAACCATTGCGACGCTCCATTCGGCTTTCGAAAGCGCTTTCGGGGGTGCGGCCTTGATGTCCGGGGAGATCGTCAAGATGGCGCTGACGACCACCGGGATGATGACCACCGGCTGGACGAGCGGCCGGGGGGATGCCCGGGTTGTTGTCTGAGGTAGAAGGCGCAGTTCCTCTGAGCGAAAGAAACAACCCCCCGGCCGGCAACGGTCGGGGGGTTGTTTTTATTCCGGATCAGGAGGCGGCGATGCGGGTGATGAAGTTCGGGGGGACCTCCGTGGGAAATGCGGCCCGGTTCCAGCAGGTGGCGGATCTGATCGCGCTCCATCGCGCTTCGGATCCGCGGCTGGTCGTTGTGGTCTCGGCGATGGCCGGTGTGACCGACGCGCTGATCCGGATGAGCCATCAGGCGGCTCGAGGGGAGCCGGATTGGATCCCGGCCCTGGCTGCCCTTTGGGAGCGGCATCAGGACACGGTTCGGGCGCTGGGGCTGCCGGAGGAGGAGGCGCACGCTCTGGAGGCAGAGCTCCGGGAGGGGTTTGAGCGGGTGGAGACCGTGCTCCGGGCCGTGGAGGCGCTGAAGGAGCTGTCTCCTTCTACGGCAGATCTGCTGGCCGGGATGGGGGAGCGCTGGAGCGCCCGCATCATGGCGGCCGTTCTGCGGGCCCGGAGCATCCCGGCACGCGCTGTGGATGCGGATGCGTTCCTGATCACCGATGATCGCTTCGGAGAAGCTTCCCCGGATCTGGAGCAGACCCGGGCGCGGGCGCGGGCGCTCCTGACGCCGCTCCTGGAGCAGGGGATCCTCCCGGTGGTCACCGGGTTCATCGGCGCCACCCCCGAGGGTCGGCCGACCACCCTGGGGCGCGGCGGCTCTGATTTCTCCGCCACCATCCTGGGCTACGCGCTGGATGCGGAAGAGGTGTGGATCTGGACCGATGTGGATGGCGTGATGAGCGCGGATCCGAAGATCGTGCCCGGCGCCCGCACCATCCCCGAGCTCTCTTACATCGAGGCCGCCGAGATGGCTTACTTTGGAGCGAAAGTTCTCCACCCCCGCACTCTGCTCCCGTGTATGGACCGGCGGATTCCTGTGCGCATCCTGAACACCATGAACCCCCAGCACCCGGGCACCCGCATCGTCCCCGAGCCCCGGGGCAATGGCCGGGTGAAGGCGGTGACCCTGATTAAGAACCTGAGCCTGATCACGGTGGAGGGCCGGGGGATGCTCGGGGTGCCTGGGGTGGCAGCGCGGACCTTCGCCACGGTGGCCGAGCTGGGGGTCAGCATCCTGATGATCTCCCAATCCTCCTCGGAGCAGAACATCTGCTTCGTCATCCCTTCCCCAGCGGCCCCCCAGGTCGTTCAGGCGTTACGGAAAGCGTTCGAGCGGGAAATCGCCCGGCGGGATATCGAAGACATCTGGGCGATGGATCGGGTGGCGGTGATCGCTGTGGTTGGGGCCGGGTTGCGAGCGACGCCCGGGATCGCCGCCCGGGTCTTCAACGCCTTGGGGAGCGGCCGCATCAACGTCCTCTCCATCGCCCAGGGTTCTTCGGAATACAACCTCTCCCTGGTGGTCGCGGAAAGCGAGGCGGAGGAAGCCGTGCGGCGCATCCATGCGGCTTTTTACGAGTAGATGAGAAGAAAAGACTTCGGCGCCCGAAAAGCCCCATGCCTTCAACCAGCGACCCATCGGGCGAGGAGGGCGATCAGGAAGCCGAGACCTCCGAACTCCACGGCCACCCGGGGGGAAAGCGCCCGTCCCTGGAGATACCACAGGCTCATTTCCACCAGCTCGTAGAGCAGGATCATCCACCATAGCCCTAAGGTGACGGGGGAGAGGGCCCAGTAACGGAAAGCGGCCGCGACCGTAGCCATGCTCCATCCGATCAGGGCGGTATACAGCCATCGTCGGCGCTCTGGGATCTCGGCTTCGACGAGGCGGGCCAGCGCGAGGCCGGCAGCCAGGATCCCGCTGATCAGCATCAACCCCAGGGTCCGAAGCCCACTCTGGAAGATCCCCACGATGGCGGCCAGGGTGACCAGGTAGATCAGCGCCTGGGTCAGGAGGGGGGTCATCAGCCTCGGGATCCCGGTGGTTTCCAGGCGATAGCGCTCACCCAGCATGGCCAGCGTCAGGGCGGCCCCCCCAAGCCCCAGGCCGATCAGCCAGAGGGGGCTGGGCGGAAGCTGCAGCGTAAAGATCAGCCCCCCCACCGCCACCCACATGGGGGAGATCAGACGGCCGATCTGGCGCCAGGGCGCTTCCTCCCGGAAACACGGGTGGAGCTGAAGCAGCGATTCCGTTCCGGTGGCCGCCAGAGCAGCGCTGAAGATCCCAATCCAGAACGCAGGCGTGAAGCGAAGCCCCAGCGGAGATCCCAGGATCTGGAGAGCCACCTCAGGACCCTCCGGTGGAAGGAGACGGGCGATCACCCATCCAAGCAGGATCAGGCTCACGGTGATCGGGATCGGCAGCCAGAAATGTTCACGGATCTCCATGGATTCCTTTTCCCCATCAGGACTGAACGGGCGGGGCCGAGATCTCTGGATCCTTAGCATCCCTGCCGCCTGGAGGGGATAGGGAAGGATAGGCTCCGCCTCGCCAGGAAAGGACCAGGGACGTAAAGCCCTGGCCCGCGCTCAGCGGGAGGAGCCTGAATGCGTATTCTGCTTTCGCATCGCCTCCCATTCCCGATCCAGGATGGCATAGACGATCAGATCCCCCCACCGGCCGCCGTAACGGCCGGCCTCTTTCAGGATCCCCTCCATTCGAAAGCCCAGGCGCTCCGGGATGGCCCGGCTGCGATGGTTCTCCGGGGCCACCCGGATCTCCACGCGGTGCAGCCGGCGGGTGAGGAACAGATCGTCCAGCACTGTCGCCACCGCCTGGGTCATGATCCCCCGGCCCTGATGGCCGGCATCCAGCCAGTAGCCGATCGAAGCGGAGCCATCTCCCTGATCGATCCGGACGCCTACGACCCCGATCAGGTTTGCCTCCAGCCAGATGCCCA
>NZ_DAOUCJ010000065.1 GCF_034432235.1 Thermoflexus sp.
CCCCGACGGCATCCCGGATCCCGAGAACCACCTCCTCGATCATCTTGGGGAAAAGACCTTATGAATCCCCGCGCTCTCCATCCTGAGCCCATCGCCTGCGAGCCCATTAGAGATAAAATACCAACAATGCGAACAGCGCGATCACCACCATAAAGTAAAGCAGCGGCGGCTTCATCACCGCAGGGGGCATCCAGGGCAACAGGTCCATAATCGGGTTGTTCGGACCCGGGGGCTGAAGGATCTCCGGGAAGGGATAGCCGGCCCGGTGCAGGAAGAACAGGATCGAGCCGACGATCAGCCATCCGTTGAGCGCCCCCGCGGCGAAGCCGGCGATGATCTCGGTGCCTTTCTCCCGTTTCGCCCGGCCAGCCAGCTGAATGGAGAGCGCCGGGCCAGCATATCCAAAAATCGCGGCTATGGCGATCGCAGCGGTCTCAATGAAAAAACCGGTGGCCGGATCCCGGGTGAACGATTCCCATATCGCCGGTGCGAATTGTTGCAGCAGGCTGAAGAAGAACATAATCCCCACGATCGAAGCGCTGACCAGGATCTCCTTGGCCACCCCCCGCAAGGCTCCGATCAGGGCGAACAGGGCCACAAAGGCCCAGAAGACCGCGTGCAACGCGATCATCCCCCCCTCCCGACCCCGAATCCTGCCGGAATGGAACCGTGAGCTTTCATCCACCCCATCACCAGGGCCGCCAGGCGTTCCGCTGCCTCCGGCCGGGCCAGTGCCGCCATCCGCTGGCGCATCTCGCTCAAGCGACCCGGGCTGCGGAGAAGATCCCGCACCACCTCGCCCAGCCGTTCCTCGATCTCTTCATCCGGGACCATGACGGCACCCCCATGTCGGACCAGGTAGGCCGCATTGCGTTCCTGGTGGCGCCGCACGTAAGGATAGGGCACCAGCACCGCCGGCAATCCGAACAGGGGGAGCTCTCCCAGCGTGGAGGCTCCTGCCCGGCACACCGCCAGATCCGCCATGGCCAGCGCCTCCCCCATCTCTTCATCCAGATACGCGACCGGCTGGTAACGAGCCCGGCATTCGGGAGACAACACCGCTTGCCGTTGTTGCATCGCTTCCAGATCGGCAGGCCCGGTGAGGTGGAGGACCTGGGCCTCCGCTGTCAGCGCCTCCAGATGACGGGCGACCGCCCGATTCAACCGGCGGGCGCCCCGGCTTCCTCCAAACACCAGCACGACGGGAACCTCCGGGGTAAACCCCCAGCGGGCGAGTCCCCGCTGTCGGGCTTCCTCTCGGACCCGGGCTGCCTCCACCAGCGCCCGACGCACCGGGTATCCGGTGACCACCACCGATCGTCGCGGAAAGGCCTCCCCGGCTTCCGACGCGGTCACCGCCACCCAGGCCGCCAGACCGGCCAGGATGCGGACGGCCAGGCCAGGCTCGATGTCCGGCAGGTAAACCAGAATCGGGATCCTCCACCATGCCGCGGCGAGGGCGGCCGGGATCGATACGAAACCTCCGGTGGTGAACACCGCCTGGGGGCGTCGCCGACGCATCTCCCCCCAGGCCTGAACCGCTCCCCGAACCGTCCGCCAGAGCCCCTGCAATCCCCGACGCCAGCCCATCCCATACACCCCGCCCGCTTCCACGGGAAGGAAGGCATAACCGCGGGATGGAATCAGGCGGGCTTCCATCCCATCCCGCGCGCCGACCCAGATCAGCTCCAGATCCGGATCAGCGGCCTGAAGCGCCTCCGCGACGGCCAGCGCCGGGTAGATGTGCCCGCCGGTCCCGCCCGCGGCGATCCAGATCCTCATCCCCTCGCCTCCTGGCGACGCTGAGCAACATCCCCGCCCCCATCAGCTCGCTGAGCAGCGCGGAGCCGCCGTAACTGATAAAGGGGAAAGGGATCCCGGAAAAGGGGATCAGGCCGGTCAGCCCGCCGAGATGGATCAACCCCTGCCATGTGATCCACAGCGTCACCCCCAGCGCCAGCAGACCCCCAAAGGCATCACGGGCATGTCGAGCCGTGCGGAACCCCAGGAACACCCAGGCGCTCAGCAGGCCGATCACCCCGATCACCCCCGCAAATCCGAAGGCCTCCCCCACCACCGCAAAAGCGCTGTCCGAATGGGGAAGGGGAACCTGGCCGCTGAGGACATAGAGGCTCGCTCCCGGCCCCTTCCCGAAGAGACCCCCGGAACGGATCGCCTCCCGGACCACGCCCAGATGCCCTGAAGCGCCCTCCGGGGTTCTCAGGGCCTCCAGGTAATCCAGCAACCGCGCCATGGCGTGGGGATGGATCTGCACCAGCGCCCCGAACACCCCAGCCCCCAGCGCCAGCCCCAGCAGCACCTGAATCCAGGTGGCGCCCGAGGCCACAAACATCCAGGCGGCGACCATTCCGATTAACAGCCCCGTCCCCAGGTCCGGCTGCAGGAAGATGGGGATGACCACCGTGCTGAGCACCATCAGGAAGGGGATAAACCCCCGGCTGAGCTCCCGCAGGCGCTCGCCCTTGGTAGGCAACCAGGTGGCCAGATACAGGATGATGATCGGCTTGACGAACTCCGAAGGCTGGAAGGAGCCGCCCGAGAAGGCCCGTCGAGCGCCCAGGCGTTCCTCTCCCATAACCAGCACAGCGACCAGAGAGGCCACCCCCAGCAGCATCAGGGGGATGGAGAGCCGCTGGAGGCGGCGATAATCCACCCGCCACAGCCCCAGAAGGGCGAGAGCTCCCACCAGCGCGGCCCCGGCCTGACGCCGGACGAAATAAAACGGATCATTGAAGACCTGGCGCGCCAGATAGTAAGTGGCGCTGTAGACCAGCAGCAGGCCCGATAGCACCAGAACGGCCAGCAGGATCAGCAACCCCAGCTCCAGGGAGGTGATCCCGGGCAGCAGCGTCAGGGGCCCGCTTTGTGAGACCGACTGCTCATACCACCTTCTTCGCGCCGTGGTCATCCCAGCGCCTCCACCAGCTGACGGAAATGGGCGCCGCGCTCTTCGAAATCCCGATAGGCATCGTAGCTGGCCCCGCCCGGCGACAGCAACACTACCTCCCCGGGGCGGGCCAGCCGGGCAGCCAGCGCCACCGCCTCCTCCAGCGTGCCCACCCGCTCCACCCGCTCCAGAACGGCCTCCCCCAGGCGAGCCCGGGCGGCCTGCACCGCCTCCACAATCCGATCCCCCATCTCTCCGAAACTGATCAGGATCCGCACCCGTCGGACGATATCCCGGGCGGCCTCATCCCAGGGAAGCTGTTTATCCCGCCCTCCAGCCAGCAGAATCAGGGGCTCATCGAAGGCCTCCAGCGCCACCCGCACGCGCTCCGGGGTCGTGGCGATGGAATCGTTCACATAGCGCACCCCGCGCACCTCCCGCACCAGCTCCAGGCGATGGGGCACGCCGGAGAAGGTGATCGCCACCTCCCGGATGGGATCGATGTCCACCCCCAGGCTGCCGGCGATCACTGCCGCTGCCAGAAGGTTCCACCAATTATGCCGGCCCCGCAGGCGCACCTCCTCCACCCGACAGATCGGCCAGGCATCCGCCCCCAGACGCAGGAAGAGGGTCTCCCCTCGAAGGAAGGCCCCACGAGCGACCTCCCGCTCCCGGCTGAAGAACCGCAGCCGCCCCCGCACCGCCGCCGCCAGGGATCGGGCGTTGGGATCATCGTAGCCCAGCACCGCGATGTCCTCGACATCCTGGAAATCCAGGATCCGCTGCTTGGCGGCGATATAGGCTTCCATAGTCTTGTGACGATCGAGATGATTCGGGGTGATGTTCAGCACCGCGGCCACCCGCGGGCTGACCGTCATGATCTCCAGCTGGAAGCTGGAAAGCTCCAGCACCACCCGATCCTCCGGGCCGATCTCCTCAACGGATTCGATCAGCGGGTTGCCGATGTTCCCGCCCACCCACGTTCGAAAGCCCGCCGCCCGGCACATCGCCCCCACGAGGGCCGTCGTGGTCGTCTTCCCGGAGGAGCCCGTGATCCCCGCCGTCCATCCTTGGCAGCGCTCCAGGAACAGCTGCGCATCGTTGGCCAGAGGGATCCCCCGCCGGATCGCCTCCTGGACGATCGGGATGTCCAGGGGAACGCCCCCGCTCAGACAGAGGAGATCGCAATGCTTCAGCAGCGAGAGCGGGTGATCCCCGAGCGCATACCGGATCGGCAGGCCTTCCAGGGTTTGCAGGAAGCCCTGAAGGCGCTCGGCCGGCTGTCGATCGCTGACGGTGACCTCAGCGCCCTGCCGGACCAGCCAGCGGGCCAGCGCCGATCCCTGCCGGCCCAGTCCCAGAATCACTACACGAGCACCAGCAAGATCCCGCATGGCCCATATTCCTGACACCAGGAATCGATCGTCACAACAGCGCCAGCGCCACGCCGATCATGGCGGACCAGATGGCGATTAACCAGAACCGCTGCACCACCTGGGTTTCGGACCATCCGAGCAGCTCGAAATGATGATGGATCGGGCTCATCCGGAACAGCCGCTTCCCCCGCGTCCATTTGAAATAAGCCACCTGCAGGATCACGGAGAGCGTTTCCACCACCGGGATCAGCGCCACGATGGGCAACAGGAGCCACTGGCCGGTCATCAGCGCCACCACTCCCAGGGTCGCCCCCAGGGCCTGGGAGCCGATATCGCCCATGATCAGCTGCGCCGGGTGGGCATTGAACCACAGGAACGCCAGGCACGACCCCACCACGATGAAGGCGAATGTCGCCAGATAGATCTGCCCCTGGAGATAGGCGATCACACCGTAGGCGATGAAACTCGTCGCAGTGATGATCCCGGCCAGGCCGTCCAGGCCATCGGTGAAGTTCACGGCGTTCGCCGAGCCCACGATGATGAACACCGCGATCGGAAGGTAGAAGAGCCCGATGTCGATCTTCTGCGGCACGGTGGGGATGGCCACGCTGCGCAGGCCCATCCCGAAATGCAATACCAGCGCCAGGGCGGCCCCGAGGGCGATCTGGATCGGGAATTTATGACGGGCCAGAAGCCCGCCGTTCCCCCGCACGCCCATCCAGTCATCCACCGCGCCCAGCGCCCCGAAGGCCAGCATCGCCGCCACCGGCACCAGGATCGAACGCCCGATCAGCTGATCCCCCGGCCATCCCATCTGCCTCAGGAACACCCGTCCCACCTCGGTGTTGGCGATCAGGTTACCGATGTTCAGGATCAGCGTCAGGACCACGACCGGCACGACGATCATCAGGCCGCCCATCGTGGGCGTCCCCATCTTCACCAGGTGGGTTCGCGGTCCCTCGATCCGGATCTTCTTCCCGATCCCGTTCGCCCGCAGCCAGCGGATCAGGGGTGGGCCCCATACGACAGCCAGCAGAAAGGAAAGGCCTCCCATGAACAACGCCTGTGCCACAGAGGCACCTCATTGGTGAAGGTATGGTTTTTCCCCTTCCCCCGGATCTTTTGGGCCCTGAGGAAGGGAGGCGCAAGTCCGGATCCAATTACCCCTCGCACAGGGCGCTGACGATTTCCTCCATATGCAGGCCCCGGGAGCCCTTCACCAGCACCACATCTCCGGGCTCCAGGATCTGCCGGAGGACCTCAATGGCCTCCTGGTTGGAATCACAGATCCACACCCGATGAGGTGGCAGGCCCACGGCCATCGCCTCCTGGGCGATGATGCGGGCCCGCGGTCCTACTGTGATCAGGAGATCCGCCACCGCTCCGGCTCGTCCCCCTACCAGCCGGTGCCCCTCGATCTCATAAGCGCCCAGCTCCAGCATATCCCCCAGCACCGCGATCTTCCGGCCATCCAGCTCCGCCAGCAGGTTTAGAGCGGCCAGCATCGAGGGCGGGCTGGCATTATAGGTATCATCGAGGATCGTAGAGCCCCGAAGGCCCGGCACCGCCACCAGGCGCAGCTGGGCCCGCCGATCCCGCAGGCCCGCGAAGATCTCCTCCCAGGTCAACCCTTCCAGAATGCCTACGGCGATGGCCCGCAGGGCGGTGTGGACGCTGTGGCGTCCCAGCAACGAGACCCGGACCCGCCGGAAGGTCTCGCCCCGATAGTGCAGATCGAACCGCACCCCCTCCAGCCCCTCACTCACGATCTCGTCCGCCCACAGATCCGCCTCCGGATCCAGGCCGTAGAAGAAGACCCGGGCCCGGGTCCGTTCCGCCATCCCTCGAACATACGGATCATCCCGGTTCAGCACCGCCACGCCATCTTCGGGCAGGGCCTCTACCAGCTCCGCCTTCGCCGCCGCGATGGCCTCCATGCTCCCCAGACGCTCCAGATGGACCGGGCCGACCATCGTGACCACGCCGATCACCGGGCGGGCGATGGCACAGAGGGCGGCGATCTCCCCTCGCGCATACATCCCCATCTCCAGCACCGCCCGCTGGTGGCGCGCCGTGAGCTGGAGCAGCATCAGCGGCAGCCCGATCTCGCTGTTCAGGTTCCCCTCGGTCTTGAGCGTCTCATACCGCCGGGAGAGGATCGCCCAGGTCAGCTCCTTGGTGCTGGTCTTCCCCACACTCCCGGTGATGCCGATCACCCGCACCGGAAAGCGAGCCCGCCACCATCCGGCCCAGCGGTGGAGCGCATCCAGCGTTCGGGGGACCCGAAAGCAAACCGGGAAGGTCAGGGATTCCGGCCATGGCCCTCGCTCGAGATCTACCACCATCGCGCCCGCTGGAACGTCCTGATGAACCAGGGCGGCGATCGCCCCACGATGGAACGCATCGCCCACATATTGATGTCCATCGGTCCGCTCCCCGGGCAATGCCACAAAGAGATCCCCTGCCTTGCATGTCCGCGAATCGATGGCCACATGCCGGATCGGCGTCTCCCAGGGCGGACGGCGTCCGCTCAACGCCTCGGCCAGATCCGCCAGCGTCATCCCCTCCACTGCAACTCGCGTCCCGATCTCCCCGGACATCCCGCTTTCACTCCATCACAGGATCGCTCGGCCCAGCGGCCAGCCGTGTATCCCTTCTTCAAGGGCAGCTCCTTACGGCCCTGACGACGATGGTGGGACCCCCAACAGCGGCAGGATCCTCGCAGCGATCCGGGCGAACACCGGGGCGGCCTCCTCGGAGCCCCACGGCGAGCGCCGGGGGCGATCCAGCTTCACCAGGATCAGCACCTGCGGATCCTCTACCGGACCGAATCCGACAAAGGAGGCGATGGTATCCCGGGGATCGTAACCCAGCGGCGTGGGGATCTGGGCCGTCCCGGTTTTGCCGGCCATCCGGTAACCCGGCACCCGAGCCTTCACCGCCTCCCGCTCGATCACCGCCGCCAGCATCTCCCGCAGCGTCCGCGCCGTCTGGGCGGATATCGCCCGACGGCGGATCCGGGGTTCCGTCCGCTTCACCCCCTCCGGGGTGCGGACCTCCTGCACCACGAAGGGCCGCATGATCAGGCCATCGTTGGCCACCGCGGATGCCGCCACGGCCATCTGCAAAGGCGTCACGGAGACTGCTTGCCCAAAAGACTGACGCCCCAGATCGGCCTCCCGCCAGTCTGGATCTCCATATGCTCGCACCCGCATCACTGCCTCGTAGGGGAGATCCACATCCGTGGGCTCCCCGATCCCGAAAGCGTGAAGAGCCGCGTAGAACCGCTCCGGACCCAGGAGGCGGGCCAGGTGGGCCGCGCCCACGTTCCGGGAGTAGATCAAAAGCTCCGTCATATCCAGCCAGCCCCGCCCGCCCGGGTAACGATCCCGATCCCAGTTGCAGATCGGCGCCCCCCCGAATTCCACGCACCCCTGGTCCAGATAACGATCCTCCGGCCGGATCACCCCGCTCTCCAGGGCCGCCGCCATGGTGAGGATCTTGAACACCGACCCCGGCTCATAGAGATCCTGGACCACCGGGTTGCGGGCATCTCGATCCAGGGTCTCCGGGGAATTGGGATCGAAGGACGGCAGGCTCACCATCGCCAGGATCTCACCGGTGCGAGGGCGGAGCACCACGGCATCCCCTCGCTGCGCCCCGCTCTCCTGCAAGCCCCGCGCCAGCTCCTCCGCCACCATCGCCTGGATTGTCCGATCGATGGTCAGCACCACCTCTCCCCCCGGCTCGGGCTGGGTCAGCGCCTCCTCCCTCACCGGCAACGGGCGTCCTTCCGCATCCACTGGGACGCGCAGGGTCACCGGCTTGCCGCGCAGGAATTCATCGTAGGCTTTCTCCACCCCGGCGGCGCCCTGCCGTCCTTCCATGCCCTGATCTCCCGGCCCGAAGAACACGAAGCCAACCACCGTGGCCAGCAACGAACCCTCCGGATACACCCGTTTCCAGTAAGGCATCACCCGCACCCCCCGGAGGCCGGTCTCCCCGACCCGTCGGCTGACCACCCGGGCCAGATCCTCCGGGATCCCCCTGGCCACCGGAAATTGCCACCCGGTATCCGGCCAGCCCCGCGCGGCCTCCTGGACAGAGAACCCCAGCAGGGGATTCAGGACCTCATCCACCTGTTGCAACCACTTTGCCCGACGGGTCGGATCTCCTCCGTAGGCGATAGGCGGATATTCCAGAACGACCTGATACCGCGGCGCATCGATGGCCAGCACCGCCCCGTGGCGATCCAGGATCCGGCCTCGCTGTGCTTCGAGCCGCAACTCCAGAGACTGAACGCCCAGCGGCTCCCCCGGCGCATAGAAGGTCAGATAGATCAGGCGGATCACCACCAGCCCGAGGAACAGGGCAGGCGGGAACGCCACCGGATGCAACCGCAGCGTCGATCCCGTTTCCCTCATGGCCCCGGGTTCTCCAGCGGAAGCGTCACCGGCAATGAGAGCGGCAGGCCTGGATGTTCCCCGCCGGGAACGAATCCCATCGCCCGGGCCCGCTCCCGTAGGCGCGGGATCGCGCTTTCCCGGGCGATAGCCTCTTCCATCGCGGCGTTCTCCCGCTCCAGCGCAGCACGGGTCTCGCTCAGATGCTGAACGATCTGCCCCTGCTCCACCGCCGTGGTGGAGAGGAACGTGAACAGCAAAGAGAAGGAAGCCAGGAACAGCAAGGCTCCTACCACCGCCAGAAGAAGGCGCTGCCGTCCGCTCATCCCAGTCGCTCCGCGATCCGCAATCGCGCGCTGCGGGCCCGCGGGTTGATCTGAATCTCCTCCTCCGAAGGCCGAAGCGGTTTGCGCGTGATCAGGCGCAGGCTCGCGCGATGTCCGCACGTGCAAACCGGAACCTCCGGCGGGCAGAGGCAATCCCGCGATTCCCGCTGGAAGAACGCCTTCACGATTCGATCTTCCAGGGAATGGAAGGCGATCACGGCCAGCCGGCCGCCCGGCCTCAACAACGAGACCGCCTGGGGAAGGGCCTGTTCCAGCGCCTGAAGCTCCTCGTTCACCACAATGCGCAACGCCAGGAACGTCCGCGTGGCCGGATGCTGATCCTCCCGCCCCCGGCCCACCACCCGGGCGATCAATTCGGCCAGCTCCGTTGTGGTTCGGATGGGCCGGTTCCGCACGATCGCCCGCGCGATCCGCCGGGCGAACCGTTCCTCCCCGTATCGACGGATGATCTCCGCCAGCTGCTTCTCCGGCCAGCGGTTCACGATCTCGGCCGCTGGGACCCCGCGGCCGGGATCATACCGCATGTCCAGCGGGCCCTCGATCTGGAAACTGAACCCTCGATGGGGATCCGCCAGCTGCCACGAGGAGAGCCCCAAATCGAACAGGATCCCATCGACCTCCAGGAAGTCATACCGCACAGCGATCCGCCGCAACTCCGCATAGGAACCATGGACCAGGATGGCCCGCTCTCCAAACGGACGCAGGCGCTCTCGCGCCCGCTCCAGCACCTCCGGATCCCGATCGATCCCCAGCAGGCGGCCATCCGGCGCAGAGCGCTCCAGGATCGCCGCCGCATGCCCTCCCCCACCGACTGTGGCATCGATATACACGCCGCCGGGTCGAACCTTCAGGCCCTCCAGCACCTCGCGAAGCAGAACCGGGATGTGCATGGTGAATCGCCGTTGCGACCGGGCAGGGCGCTAAATCTCGAGCTTCATCCAGTGCTCTGGCGGGATCCGGCCGTTTTGAAATCGCCCCAGGATCTCCTGCCAGGCAGAAGGAGACCAGATCTCCAGATATGTGTGAACGCCCACAATCACGGCTTGACCCTCCAGGCCCGCATACGCCCGGAGAGAAGCGGGGATGAGAATCCGACCCTGCTCATCGGGGATCACATCAAAGGCCCCGCCGAAGAAGAACCGGCGCCATTCACGGGCCTCCGGGGCCGTGAGAGGCAACTGGCTGATCCGCTCCGCCACCCGCCGCCATTCGGGAAGCGTGAACAAATACAGACAGGGCTCCAGGCCTCTGGTCAGCACCGCTCCCGCCGCAAAAAACGGCCGATAACGCGCCGGGAGGAACATCCGCCCCTTCGCATCGATCCCATGCCGATACTCCCCCAGGAACATCGGGGGATCCCCCGGGGGAAGCACCGGTGGCTCCAGCTCGTTTTTCCGTCGTCCTCTCATCACCACATCCCTCCACTTTCCACCACCCTACGCCTCCATTATACGGATTCCCTCCACCTGCACAAGAGATTTGGGAAATCTTAACGCAAGGCTTGGGTTATCTTGCGATAACGCCGTTCACTCCCGAAGCCTGACATTCAGCTCCAGAGAACGGCCGGAGGCTGGCGCTTTGTTGGGGAGAGCGCGAATACATTCGACCCGGAGGGCCTCTGGCCGATGCGGCGCATGGAGCGCGTCGAAGGAATTCCAACGCCAGCCGGAAGAGGTTTTCCGCATCGGCGTAGGCTGGGGCGCGGCGCGAAGCGCCAACAAGCCCGATTCCCATCGGCGCAAGAGGCCAAACACGGGGACCGGGAGCGTGCCGAACGAATTCGACCTTAAAAGCCTTCGGCCACCGGCCAGCCCCCGTCGGCCAGAAGGAGGCTTTCGTGCCAGCGAAGGCTGGCACCCGGGGCTCCAGCGCCTCGCCAGACCGACCTCGATCGACGCATCGGCCCGCTCCCGGCGAATGGTTTGCGTCCCATGCGCTCGACCGCACAGGGCTCCGCATTCAAGACGCAAAAGCTGCTCTTGTTTCGATGTCGTCGCTCAAGCGGCTTCGACAACGATCACCCGGCGGGTTCTTATCTGGGAAATCGCACGGTTGGCCGCTCCCGGCCGGAAGGACTGGGGGTTGCGCTATAATAGAAATGTTGTCGGGGGGATTCATCGCGATTCTATCCCTGCGAGGAGCACTCTATGCTGGCCGTTTACCTGAACCGGGGGCTGGAGATTCGACGCGACTATCCGGTGCCTCCGCCACCACCGGGGGAAGCCCGCGTTCGAGTGAGGATCGCTGGAATTTGCAAGACAGATCTGGAGCTGATGCGCGGCTACCTTGATTTCCAGGGCATCCCCGGCCATGAGTTCGTGGGCGTGGTGGAAGAGGCCCCGGGTCACCCCGAATGGATCGGCAAACGGGTGGTCGGCGAGATCAACGCTGCCTGTGGGATCTGCCCTACATGTCGGGCCGGGCGGCCCACCCATTGCCCCCATCGGACCACCCTGGGGATCTCCGGCCGCGATGGCGCGTTCGCGGAATATCTTCTCCTGCCCGTGGTGAACCTTCACGAGGTCCCCCCGGAGATCCCCGATGAAGCAGCGGTGTTCGTGGAGCCTCTGGCGGCGGCCCTGGAGATCACCGAACAGATTCACATCCATCCGACCGACCGCGTGGTGGTGCTGGGCGATGGGAAGCTCGGCCAGCTGGTCGCGCAGGTGTTGCAGCTCACCGGGTGCGATCTCCTGGTGATCGGGCGGAACCGGAACAAGCTGGATCTCCTGGCCCGGCGGGGGATCCCCACCGCGCTGGTGGAGGAAGTGGACGCGCTATCCGCCGATGTGGTGGTGGAATGCACCGGTTCTCCAGAAGGCTTCCATCTCGCCCGCCGATGGGTGCGCCCGCGGGGAACGCTGGTCCTGAAGAGCACCTATCACGGCACGGTGGAAGCCAACTTGACCATGATCGCCGTGGACGAGGTGGTGGTGATCGGCTCCCGTTGTGGACCATTTCCACCGGCCCTCCGGCTCCTCCAGCAGGGGCTTGTCGATGTGTTGCCGCTGATCCACGCTCGCTATCCGTTGCGCGAGGCTGCCCAGGCCTTTGAACACGCCGCCCGCAAGGGCGTGTTGAAGGTCCTGCTGGATGTTTCCCCATGACGGCGTTTATACACTGGGAAGCTGTGCAGAGGGAGGCTATTGTCTTTTACCGCTTCCGGGGCTCTCCGTGGAGCGACATTCCTCATGGCTTCCTCACCCGGAAGGGAGGGGTGAGCGCCCCTCCTTTCGCCTCCCTGAACCTGAGCCATTCCGTTGGCGATGACCCGGCAGCGGTGGCCGAGAACCTGCGTCGGGCCTTCACGGCCATCGGATTACAAGGGGAAGAGGCCGTCACCGCCTGGTTGATCCATGGGAACCAGGTGGCTCTGGTTGACAAGCGCCACCGCGGCATGATCCTGGAAGGCGTGGATGGGTTGGTCACCGTGGAGCCGGGGCTGGCCCTCTTCATGCGATTCGCCGATTGCATCCCGGTTCTGCTCACGGATCCAGCGCTCCCGGCGGTCGGCATCGTGCATGTCGGCTGGCGGGGGCTGGCAGCGGGGGTTCTGGAAGCCGCCCTGGAGCTCTTCCAGCGCCGCCTGGGACGCCCCCCCTCTGCCCTCCATGCGGCCCTCGGCCCTGGGATCGGAGGGTGCTGCTATGCAGTGGGCCCGGAGGTCATCGAAGCCCTGGAACCCCGCATCGGGAAAGCCCTTCCCCTGCACCGGCGCAACGGCGCCTGGCATCTCGATTTGCCGGAGGCTGTGCGCCAGCACCTGCGCGATCTGGGAGTGGCCTCTGTGATCGCCGCCGGGGTGTGCACCGCCTGCCATCTCGAGGACTGGTATTCCCACCGGGCTGAGCATGGAAGGACCGGACGCTTTGGGGCCTGGATCCGAAATCCGTGAGGGGATTTCCCCGCCGGCCCCGGCGGATGAGCGCGCCGCCATGCCGCGACAGCGACGGTTCCGGCCGGGAACGGAGGCCAGCCCCTTCCATCAGTTTATGGTGGCCCTGAACCGCCTGGAACGCCTTCCGTGGGCCTTCCTGGCCCTGTGGGCGCTGGCTCTGGGGGTGATCATCGGGCTGGCCTGGGGGAAAGCATCGGGATCCCTGGAGATCGGTATAGCCGCCGCAGGGACGTTCCTCGCCTTCGCCGGGGGCGATGCCCTGATGCTGATTCTGCTGCCTCGCCTCGGGTATTCCTTCGGCCCGCCCCGGCCCCCATTCGTCGCCTTCACCCTCTTCCGCCTGTTCTTGAGCCTGGGCACCCTTCCCCTTCAGCCGTTCTCCTGGGCGATCGGGCTGGCACTGATCGGACACCTCGCCTTCACCGGAAACCTCCTCAACGCGCTTTACCGGGAACCCTTCCGGCTGACCCTGACGGAGCTCGTGGTGGCCTCCCCCAAGTTGCGGGGAATGCCTCCCCTCCGGGTTCTGCACCTCACCGATCTTCATCTGGAGCGCCTGACCCGGCGGGAACAGCAGGTCTTGCGGTGGATCGAGGAGCTGGATCCCGACCTGATCGTCTTCACGGGGGATCTCCTCAACCTGAGCTATGTGCACGATCCCCAGGCCCAGGCTCAGTGCAGCCGGTTCCTGGAGGCGCTGCGCGCCCCCCTGGGCGTTTATCTGGTCACCGGGACGCCTCTGGTGGATCCGCCGGAGGTGGTGCGGCGGATCCTCTTCGGCTTCACCCACATCACCTGGCTGAACAACCAGGTGGTCCGCTTCGGGAAGCTGGGCCATCAAGGGCCTCAGGTTTGCCTGCTCGGCCTGACATGCACGCACGATCCGGAGCGCGATGGCGAGCGGCTGCGGGAGCTGATGCGCCAGATCCCGGCTCACGCCCTCACCGTCCTGCTCTACCACTCGCCGGATCTCTTCCCCGAAGCCAGCGCGCTGGGGATCGATCTCTATCTGTGCGGGCACACCCACGGCGGGCAGATCCGCCTGCCCCTCATCGGCGCGCTGGTCACCGCTTCAATTTATGGGAAGCGCTACGAGATGGGCCTGTATCGACGGGGTCCGACCACGATGTATGTGAGCCGGGGATTGGGAATGGAAGGACTCGGGATGCCCCGGATTCGCCTGATGTGCCCGCCGGAGATCGTCCTGATCCATCTGCAAAGCGATGAGCCGGAAGGGTCAAAAGGCCTTTCGACTTCCTCGTGAGACCGACACGACCGGACTATGATTAGGATAAGTGGAACCATGCACATCCCGATCGGGAAGGGATAGCCCGGCAATGCGCCGTCGCATGGAAACCGCGATCTCCCTCTTCCTCGCGCTGACCGTTGCTGGAGTCGGATGCGGGATCTGTATGCTGGGGACCCTGGCCATCCGTGGGGATCTCTCCTGGAGCATACGGGGCGCCCAGTATCGCCTGTGGTTGATCCGCGAACGGGAGGGCACAGGTCTGGCCCTCTCCCAAACGACACCCTACCGGAACCCGGAAGGCCGCCTGTGCCAGCGCACGGACGTCTGGTTCTGGCTCTGGGCGCCCCGGCTGAGCCTGCAACCGGTGACGTATGAAGAGTGCCCGCCTTCGGGTCATAGCCATGATCCCCGGTCATCCCTGAACTCCTCTTCTGCGCAGGCCAGGGAGAACGGGGCGGATGGGCCCACTGACCATGGGAGGGCAGGCAATTACCTGACCCTCAGAGCCCTGGTGGGGACCTCCGGCAGTGGAATAGCCTAAGAAGAATGTTTGGCCCCGTTCCTTGCCCTCTTCATGGCCCCCGGTGTAAGATGAACGTTGCACTTCGTCCTTATCCGGAGGATTTATGGATTTTGAACGCTTCCTTCGTTTGATCGGCATGCTGGTGCTGGGGGTCGCCGGGTGGCGGCTGGGGATGGACGCGGCCCGGCTGGGGCTGGATTCGCGCCCGGCCTGGCAATTCGCCCTGGCCTTCAGCCTGGTCGGCGCCATCCTCGGCCTCATCCTCACGCCCTGGCTCACCATCCGCCCGGCCGCCATGATCCGCCAGATCATCCGGCCGATCCCCTTACAGCAGCTGATCGCCGGCACGATCGGATTGATCCTTGGGTTGATCATGGCCGGGCTGGTTTCCTATCCGCTTTCTCTCCTTCCGGATCCCCTGGGCCGGGTGATGCCCTCCCTGGGGGCCGTGTTCTTCGGCTACCTGGGCCTCACGGTCGCCAGCACCCGCTACAAGGACCTGCTGGCCATATTCCCTCGCCACCTGCGCGATGGACGGGACGGTGAGCACGCGATCCTGCTGGATACCAGCGTGATCATCGACGGCCGGATCGCCGATGTGGCGCGCACCGGGTTCCTCCAGGCCACGCTCCTGGTGCCCCGCTTCGTCCTGAACGAGCTCCAGCACATCGCCGACTCCCAGGACCCCCTGCGGCGCAACCGGGGCCGCCGGGGCCTGGAGATCCTTAACCGGATGCAGAAAGAAGGTCACGTCCCGGTCCGCATCGTGGATATGGACGTGGAAGGTCGGGAGGTGGACGAGAAGCTGATCGCCCTGGCCCGCCGCTTGCGCTGTCCGATTATGACCAACGACTACAACCTGAATCGGGTGGCCGAACTGCAGAACATCCGCGTTCTCAACATCAACGAACTGGCCAACGCCGTGCGGACGGTTCTGCTGCCCGGGGAAACGTTCACGCTTTCCATCATCCAGGAAGGGAAGGAGCCCGGACAGGGTGTGGGTTACCTGGAGGATGGGACGATGGTCGTGGTAGAGGAGGGGCGCCGCTACATCGGCCGGGAGATCCCGGTGGTGGTGACCAAGGTGCTTCAGACGGCGGCCGGTCGGATGATCTTCGCCCGGCCCGAGGAACCGAGCCGCGGGGGCTCCTCTTAAGGCCTTCGCCTCACGGATCCCCCGGCGATCCGCTTCGCTACTTCGCCTGTCTACTCTACAAAGGAATCTCGCCGAGCGCACGGGAGGGGCGAGCGCCTCTCCGTCAGCTCAGGGAACCAGTTCGGGAGGCTGCGGCTGTCGCATGCCACATCTTCAGGAGGTGCGAAACCGATGGGCCTGGTGGTCTATAACTTCCTGACACGTCAGAAGGAGCCCTTCGTTCCCCTGCGCGAGGGGCGGGTTCACATGTATGTCTGTGGACCGACCGTCTACGATCACGCCCACCTTGGACACGCCAAGCTTTATGTCTCCATGGATGTGATCGTTCGCTACCTCCGGTATCGCGGCTATCAGGTCCGCTACGTCCAGAACATCACGGACGTGGGGCACCTGCTGGATACCGGGGAAGACCGCATCCTCAAGGGAGCTGCCCGGGAACGCCTGGAGCCGATGGAGCTGGTGGAGAAATACATGCGCAGTTATTTCGAAGACATGGACGCGCTGGGGGTGGTGCGTCCGGATATCTCTCCCCGGGCCTCCTGCCATATCCCGGAGATGATCGAGATGATCAAAGTCCTGATCGAAAAGGGCCACGCCTATGAAGTGAACGGCTCGGTTTATTTCTCGGTGGAATCCTGGCCGGAATACGGGAAGCTCTCCGGTCGCCGTCTGGAGGAGCAGGAGGAAGGTGTCCGCGTCCCGGTGCGGGAGGAGAAACGGCATCCTGCCGATTTCGCCCTGTGGAAGCGGGCAGAGCCGGAGCACATCCTGCGCTGGCCCAGCCCATGGGGCTGGGGCTACCCGGGCTGGCATATCGAATGCTCGGTGATGGCCACCAAATATCTGGGGCAGCCGTTCGATATCCATGGGGGAGGCATCGATAACCTGTTCCCCCACAACGAGAGCGAGATCGCCCAGGCGGAGGCCGCCAACGGGGTGCCCTTCGCCCGCTACTGGCTGCTCACGGGATCCCTCACCGTCAACGGCGTGAAGATGAGCAAAAGCCTGGGGAACGTGGTGCGCATCAAGGATGCCCTCCAGCAATACCGACCCCAGGCGATCCGCCTGTTCATCCTCTCCAGCCATTACCGCTCCCCCATCGACTACAGCGAAGAGGCCATGGAGGCAGCGGAGAAGGGCTTGGACCGCCTCTGGAACACGGTGATCGAGGTTCGGGAGCGGCTCGCCCGGGGAGATGTTCCCGAAACCGCGGAGCCGGAGACGTTCATGGAGGAGATCCAGCGGGCACGACGTGCGTTCCTGGAGGCGATGGACGACGATTTCGGCACACCGGAGGCCCTTTCGGTGCTCTTCGAGTTCTCCAAAACGGTCAACAGCCTGCTCTTCGGCGGGGCCCCAGTGGGGCGTCCCATCCTGGAGGCCATCGACGCCGTCTATCGGGAGTTCGGCGGCCAGGTCCTGGGGGTGATCCCCGACGTCATCCGGCCGGACATCCCCTCGGATCTGGTGGCCGGGCTGGTGCAGCTGCTTGTCGAGATCCGGGCGGAAGCCCGCCGCCAGCGCGACTTCGCCCGCGCCGATCAGATCCGTGATCGCCTTCGGGCCATGGGGATCATCCTGGAAGACCGTCCAGAGGGCACCGCATGGCGGATGGCCCGTTCTTGAATCGAAGGAATCCGACCCCAAAGGGCTTTCGGCCGACGGCCGGCCTTAGGATGTCGAATGAATTCGACCTTTTGAGGCCTCCGGCCAATGGCCGGCGCCGGCCAAAAAGCATCCTCGCGTCGGCGCAGGCCGATGCCCGGCGCGCAACACCTCATCCGGCCGATTTCCATCGACGCGATGGGCCGACACGAGGCCCATGGGTGTCTCGCAAGGCCGATCGGCCATCGGCGCGAAGCGCCAACACGGGGAGGCGGCTCATCTTCTCCGAGGCGGGGGCAGGATCCCCTGGCTCCAGTACCACTCGAGGGTCCGCCTGGCTCCTTCTTCAAAAGGCGTCGGTTCGAACCCCAGCTCCCGTTTCGCCTTCTCAGAGGAAACTTTCCAGTCGTAGAACACGTAAGAGGCCAGCGTCAGGGGATAATAGGGCTCCCGCCCGGTGAGATCCGCCAGCTTCGTCCAGATCCATGCCAGCGTTCGCATGGGCACGGCCGGCACGTTCACGCGCCACGCGGGAACTCCCGCGATGCGGGCTACGATCTCGTAGATCTCCCGATGCTGCCGGCTGCGATCCGCTACGTTGTAGATCTCCCCTACCCGTCCCTGGCTCAGCGCAGCCTCGATGACCCGGCACAGATCCGGGACGAAGATCGGAAACGTATAGCGACGGCCGCCGTGCACCTGAAGGCGCAATCCCTTCAGGAAATCCTCAAAAAAGAGCCGGTTGAACGCATAACGTCCCCACGGGCCATAAAACGCCCCGGGCCGTAAGATCACAGCCGGAAGCCCTCTGCCGGCCGCCTCCTGAACGATCCGCTCTCCTTCCAGCTTCGTCCGCTGGTATTCATCCACAGGCTGGCACGGATAGGTTTCATCGATCACGGTCCCCGGGCGCGGCCGCCCGACCACCGCCACCGTCGAGATGTGGATGAACCGCTGAACCCCCATCCGCTCCGCCGCCTGAACCACGTTCTGGGTCCCGATGACATTCACCGCCCAATACTGATCCCGAGGTCCCCAGAACCGAAAGTAGCCCGCGGCATGAATCACCGCATCGCATCCGGCGAGGGCCGCATGAACCGAGCCGGGATCCTGCACATCGCCGAAGGCGATCTCGACTCCCCGCTCCGTCAGGAACCTCCAGTCCGAGGACGGTCGAACCAGGGCGCGCACGGAATGCCCCCGTTCCACCAGGTAAGGACAAAGGTTCCGGCCCAGGAAGCCGGTCGCCCCGGTGACCAGCACGCGCATCGCTTTTTCCTCAATGCGGATCGAGATTACCCGGGTTGGGCTCAAACCCGGAGAGGGGGATCAACCCTGAAAGCCCTCCGCAGGAAACCAGCGGCGCCTCGCTTAGGGGGCCGCCTGAGCGACAAATTCCAGCCCCAAACGCTGAAGGGTTTCCATGGTGGGCTGGCCCGTCTCCGGGTCCCATCCGCGGACCTCATAATATTCCCGCAGCATCGTCTCCAGATCCGGGACGAAGCCCGCGGCCCCTCCATCGGCCAGGGGCTCCAGCAAACGCCCGGGCAACCGATCATCGGCCCGGGTAGCGCCGAGACGGCCGTTGATCGCTCGCTTCAATTGCCAGCCCCGCTCCCCCGCCTCCAGCATCGTGGGCAGATCCCAATCCCAGCCCATAGCGGCATTGAGCAGCGCGAGGACCATGCGGGGGGCGACGTTCGCAAAATAACACAGCACCAGGCTGTTACATACCGTGCGCCAGTCCTGATGGATCGCCACATAGCGCGCCTTCCCTTCGATCTGATGCCGGTCCAGATACGGGATGCCCAGTTCCTCGATGGACTGGCCCAATTCCACCATGAAGAAATCGCTCTGGTTATGGCAGGCCCCACGCGGGGAAGTCGCATAGCTCAACGCCATCCCGGCAACCCCCCGCGGATCGTGATAGGGAACCTCGAGGCCCTTCACCTCGACGGCCAGATCCTCCGCCCCGAACGCCCGTCCCAGCCCTCGCGCCCCCAGGGCCAGGAGCGCGCCGAACCCCTCCCGCCGGGCCGTCTGGGCAATCAGAGTCTCCACCGGCCGGACATCACCCCAGCGCAGGATGAGGCCGCCGGTCTCCTGCTCCGTGATCCGACCTTTTTCGAACAACAAATAGGCCAGGCCCAGCACGTTCCCCATGCTGATCGAATCCAGGCCGTAGCGATCGCAAAGATCCCCCAGGTGCGTGATCGTCGGAAGATCATCATGGAGAAGGTTCGGGCCGAAGGCCGCAATGGTCTCATATTCCGGACCCTTCGCCTTCGTCCGGGCATAGGGGCCCTCGGGGATGGTCACCACACGCCCGCAAGCGATCACACAGGCATGGCAGGCCGACACCCCGGAAAGGATGGTCTCGGCCATGGCCGCCCCGCTGATTCGGGAGGCCCCTTCCCAGGCCCCCTGCCCGTAATACCGTTTGGGCATGCTCCCCAGCAACTCGAAATACTCCGCCGCGCCCGCTGTTCCGGTCTCCCGGAACACCCGGGTCAGGTTATCCTCCCGCAGCGCCCGGTTGACCTGGGCTCGCAGCGTCTGGAAGACTTCCGGGCGGGCCAGGGGCACGGGTTGAGATCCCCGCACCGCAATGGCCTTTAAGTTCTTGGAACCCATCACCGCTCCCATCCCGGTGCGGCCCGCGACTCGCCCGTGATCGCACAGGATCAGGGCGAAGGGAACCTGGTTCTCCCCCGCAAGGCCGATGGCCGCCACCCGGGCGAGGGGGTCCCCTACCTCCTTCCGCACGATCGTCTGCACGGTATAGGGATCATGGCCCCAGAGATGAGAAGCGGGGCGGATCTCTGCCCGTCCCGAAGCGATCCACAGATAAACTGGCTCCGGGGCACGTCCTTCGATCAGCAGCGCATCATAGCCCGCGAACCGCAGCTCCGGCCCCCAGAACCCACCGCAGTTGGATTCACCCCACAGGCCAGTGGCGGGGGAACGGGCGCATACCGTGAACCGTCCTACCGCCGGCCCTGCCGTTCCGGTCAGGGGCCCCGTGATGAACAGCAGGGGGTTCTCCGGGCCCAGGGGGTCCACCTCCGGCTGCAGGCGCTCCCATAGCAGGCGAGCCGCCAGAGCGCTTCCCCCGATGAAGCCCTCGATCCAGGAGGGAGGGATCTCCTCCTGCGCGATGGCGCCAGTGGAAAGATTCACCCGCAGCAATCGCCCGAACCGTTCCATAGGGTCCCTCCGACAGGAGTTCCGCAGCGCATTTTCCCCACAAGCCCCATGGGATACCCGGAAAGCCCCATGCCCAGCGCCCTGACCTTCCAGAAGATCCACAAGATCCGCGTTCTGGGCCCTTAATCCGGATAATCCGCTTCCGGATCTGTATAGATGGGGAGGGGATGGGGGGTCCGTCGAACCCGCCACAGGCCTCGCAGATCCTCCAGGGCGGTGCGCACGATCTTCACCCGGGTATCCGGATCCTCCCGCCAGATCACCGGGACCTCCCATATCGTGTAACCCCGTTGTTCTGCCCGCAACAACAACTCCGTGTCGAAGAACCACGACTGATTGGCCACCAGGGGGATCAACTCGCGGGCCGCCTGGCGGGTGATGGCCTTGAACCCACACTGGGCGTCCTGAAAACGCCGGTGGGGGAAAAGCAACCAGACGATGAAGTTATAAATGCGGGAGATCAGCTCGCGTTTGAGCGAGCGCGTGATCCGGGATTGGGGGTGTAACCGGTTCCCAGTCGCGATGTGATAGCGCCCTTCGACCAGAGGCTGGATCAGGGGCATGAAGGCGCTGAGGTCAGTGGAGAGATCGACATCCATATAGGCCATCACATCGGCATCGCTCTCCAGCCAGGCCTTGCGCAGCGCCCGCCCCCGCCCCTTGCGGTTCAGCCGGATATAGCGCACCTCATCGGGCCATTGTGCGGCCAGCCGCTGCCCGATCTCCGGCGTGCGATCCACCGAGGCGTTGTCGGCGATCACAATCCGCCAGCGATACGGACAGTGCTCTCGCAGAAAAGCGCGCAATTTGTGAACACTGGGCTCCAGGTCCCGCTCCTCGTTGTAAACCGGAATCACCACATCCACCCGTATGGACCGGCTCATCGAGCGAAGGCCTCCAGGGCAACATTTCCCGCCCCGATATTTTAACCCGGGTCGCCAGAGATCTCCCCGGGAGGACACGCTTCCCTTTTCGAATCCCGGAGTGCGGTGCCCCAGCAACGCTTTAGAAGAGCGGCACCTCGGTGCCGCACTCCTAAAAGAATCTCGGAATGCGGTGCCTCGGCACCGCTTTGGAAAAGCGGCACCAAGGGCGCCGCACTCCTAAAAGGCTTATAGCTGGCTGCAGTGACCATATAGGTGCCCGGTTGCACCAGCCAATGGGGGGAGCATGAGGCCAGAAATCCATCTTTTCCTCCATCGATTCGGTATGTGATGCGCCACTTTAGAAGAGCGACACCAAGGTGTCGCACTCCCAAAAGCAGGAGAAGAGCGGCACCGAGGTGCCACACTCCAAAAGGCAGTGCCTCATCCATCTTGCTGTTCCACATCCCACGGAGCAGGACGGGGGGAGCCCTGGAGGGATTCCATAATCATTGGGGCGAACTCCGGGTAGAGAGCGGCGAAGGCCCGCAACAGCCCGAAGCAGCCAGCCAGCATCATATCCCCATAGGGAACGGCGAAGTAAACCGGATGGCGGGACCCCCGCAGCAGCCCGCGGCGAGGCCCCACAACCGCTATCCCTTCCGGATCCATCGGCGTCCTCTCGAACATCAGCGCCCCATGGCCCATATCTCCAAACACTTCCTCAAAATCCAGCGCGCCTTCCGCCAGCCGGCTCAGCAGGCGATCCAGCTTCTCCCCATCCAGAAAGCCCGTGTGGTGCTCGAAAAGTCCCTCCACCCGCCCCTCCCGCAAGCGAAAGGCGAGGGTGTGGAAATTCCCCACATTGACAACGAGGCATTGCCGCCAGGCCGCCACCCGGGGATCCAGGGTCGCCCCCAGGACCGCCGCGGGAGCTGTATCCATCCCCACCACCGGCCCATCGAAGACCTCCCGAACGGTGCGCACCACTGCCTGCAATCGGGTCAGGGCGGGAGGGATCTCCTCCCCTCGATGGGCGAAAACTGTGAGATCCCGATGCTCGGAAAGCTGCCGGGCGAGATAGTCGAACCGGAACTTCCGATCGGAATATCCAGGGGGCGCCGCGCCGTGATCGAAGACCGCCACCGCGATCCCATCGGGCCGAAGGGGGACATCGAAGGCTTCAAAAGCCTGCCGCAGCGCATCCCAATCGAAATCCCGCAACACCAGGCGGACCGCCTGCTCGTCCATGCGGGCGGCTTCTTCCTCCCCAATGATCCGCACCCCCATGGCCTGCACCGCGTCTAGGTCATCGTTGAATGTGCGCGCCGCCTCGGGCGTCGCATACACCGGAAGGCCCGCCCGGAGGTGGTCCTCCACGGCCCACTGGCATGGGCCTCCCCCCATCGTAACGCCGGTGAGGAGAACGGGCCGCCGCTCCCGGGTCGCCTGGCGGATCGCCTGAGCGACCCGGATCGTGGGCGAGGGCATGATCAGCTGATAGGCGTTCTCCAGCTCCCTCCGGCTATCGTAGAGCAGGATGTCCTGGGTCCCTGTCCCGATATCCACACAAAGGATCTTCAAGAGAACCTCCTCTACACTGAAAACACAGGTGAATCGCCAAGTCAACCCCATGGACGGGAGATCCGCTCCACCGGGCGTTCCAGCCGGGCCTCCAATGTCGCGATGGCTTCCTCCGGCGTCTCCACCAGCTGCGGGATCGCCGCATCCTCCTCCCGGATGTAAAACGGATCCAGATACGCTTCCAGCAAGCGGCGCCATCGGGAGCCCAGAAGCAGAAACGGCCGGGGAGGAAGCTCACCGGTTTGCAGAAGGCTCCAGGCCAGCGCCATCTCGCTTAGGGTGCCGATGCCCCCGGGGAGGGCGATCAGCGCATCGCCGGTGGTGACCAGATAGTGAAGGCGCTGAAAGAGAGTGGGGAATTTGATCTCCACATCCAGGTAAGGATTGGCTTTCAGGCCCCAGCGATCGAACCGATCCACCGTCACCCCGATGGTCCGACCGCCGGCCTCCTTCGCCCCGCGGCTCACTGCCTCCATCGTCCCGCGATATCCGCCGCTCACCACCACGAACCCGGCCTGGGCCAGCCGGCGACCGAGCTCTCGAGCGATCTGATAATCGGCGGATTCCGGGGGTGGAGCGCTGCTGCCGAAGACCGAGATCATCCGCTGCCGCATTCGAGTTCTCCTCCCGGGCTTCCGCGAAATCAACGCACGCCATACGGCTCAATGCCCCGTTGAGGGGAGCCACCCGAGGCCCCCTACTCCATTATTCATAAGCCATGAGCGCAGGCCTCTCCTGGAGGGTGGGCGGACGGCCCCGGGATGAACATCGCACTAAAACGTCCCGATGCCTCGATACCGAAAGCGCTCGATGAGAAGGATACCGAAGAAGGTGAGGAGGAGCAACAGCGTGCTCATCGCCATCGCCTGGCCCAGGTTCAGCTCGCCGGGCTGGCTCAGGAAGCGGGCGATGGCCAGGGGCATGGTGGTCATCGTCGGCCGGGCGATCAGGGCGGTGGCGCCGAACTCCCCCAGGGAGACGCAGAAGGCGAAGATCGCGGCCGTGAGCAGCGCCCGCCCCAGCAGCGGGGCTTCCACATACCACCAGACCCGCCAGGGGGAAGCCCCCAGGGTCATCGCCGCCTCCCGCCAGCGAGGGTTCATCCCCTCCATCGCCGGCAGGAGAATGCGCACCACAAAGGGATAGGCGATCAGCGTGTGGGCGATCACCACCAGAAGCGGCGAGGTACGCAGCGCCATGAGGGCTTCCACGATCCCTGGCCACGCCTCCAGAAACGTCGGAGGACGGCTGAACCCCACCAGGAACCCGAACCCCAGCGTGACCGCAGAAGTCGAAAGGGGAAGCATCAGCAGAGGATCCAGCCAGCGACGGCGGCGGCCGGCCATCCCGTAAGCCGCCAGCCCCCCCAGCAGAAGCGAGAGCACCGTGACCGCGACGGCGAAGACCAGGGAGTTGCGCACCGCCTCGATCGGCGGAATATACGTGACGGACCCCCTCCGGTTAATCCACAGCTCCCGATAATAACCCAGGGTGATCCATCCGGTGTAGACCGCCGCCTCCCCCGGCTTGCGGAGGGTCATTGGGGTGAGCGAACGCAAGACCAGCGCCAGCAACGGCAGCCCGATCCACAGGAAAAGCACCGCCAGCCCCAAACCCACTCCCACGCGCTCCAGCCCCCCGCGCGGCGGGCGGGTTGTGGAAGCCGCCGGCCGCCATTCCAGCGGGAACGTGAGCCGGGCCTGGAGGCGAGCATAGATCGCCAGGATCCCGAAGGTCAGCCCCAGCTGAGTCAGGGCCAGGGTGGCGGCAACGGGAAGGTTGAAGAGGCCAACCGCCTGCCGGTAGATTTCCACCTCCAGCGTGGCGTATCGGGGGCCGCCCAGCAACAGCACGACACCGAAGCTGGTGAAGTCGAAGAGGAACACCAGCGCCGTCGCCGCCAGGATCGCCGGCATCAGAAGGGGAAGCGTCACCCGTCGCAGGGTTTGCCAGCGGTCCGCCCCCAGGGTGCGAGCCGCCATCTCCAGTGTCGGATCCAGATGGGCCCAGGCGTTCCCGACGATGCGCAGCACCAGCGTAAGGTTGTAGAACACATGAGCGACCACGATGGCGGTCAGGGTGTTGAGGAAAGAGATCGGCGGCTCTGAGAGACCCAGCGCGGCCATCAGGATCTGGTTCACCCAGCCCCGGGGGCCCAGGAGCGCGGTGAAGGCGGCCGCCACCACGACGGTTGGCAGGACGAAAGGCACGGTCGCCATCGCCTGCCACCAGCCCCGGCCCGGAAAGGGATAGCGAGCGAAGAGGCCTGTTAAAGGCAGACCCAGCGCCAGGGTGACGCCGGTGGAAAGCGCCGCCTGACCCACCGTGAACCCCAGGACCCTCCAGAAGGCGGCCCCTCGAAGCGTTTGAGCCATGACCTCCCAGCGGATGATCCCTTCAGGGGCCAGGCTCAGGCGCAGGATCGAAACCAGTGGGTAAAGATAGAACACCGCAAAAAACAACAGCAGGGGAATCAACAGAAGATCCCGGCGGGACATCCGCGCCCTCGCTCCCTTATGGGATATGCTTGCACATCAGGCATGCTCCTATTTTGGCCTTATCCGCCTGAGGAGATTTCAGGATATAGGCGGCCACCGAAGGCGTCCCTCACCCTTCCCATGGCCATTTGCGCTATGATAGATGAAGAAGGCCATTAGGCTTTCCGATCGGAGCCCAAAGGTGCAGGCCCTGAGGATCGGAAAGGGGGCGCAGTGAAGCGAGCGCAGGTGCGGCAGGAGCTCGTGGAGATCTTCGGACCCCGCGGGGTGCTCTGGGAAGATCACCATCTCCTCCTCTACGAATACGATGCCTCCATCGATAAGGGACGCCCGGATTTCGTGGTCTTCCCCACTTCCACAGAACAGGTGGTCGCCGCCGTTCGGATCGCGAACCGCTACGGGCTGCCCATCGTGGTGCGGGGCGCCGGGACCGGGCTGAGCGGCGGCGCGGTGGCCGACCAGGGCGGCCTGATGATCGTCACCACGCGAATGCGCCGCATCCTGGAGATCGATCCGGTGAACCTGAGGGCCGTGGTGCAGCCCGGCGTGGTGAATATCGCGGTCTCCCAGGCGGCGGCGGCCCACGGCCTGTATTATGCCCCGGATCCCTCCAGCCAGAAGGCATGCACCATCGGTGGCAACATCGCGGAGAACTCTGGGGGGCCTCATTGTCTGGCCTATGGGGTGACGACCAACCATGTCCTGGGCCTGGAGGTGGTGCTGCCCGACGGCGAGGTGGTGGAGGTCGGCGGCGCCGCCTTCGACTGGCCGGGCTACGACCTCACCGGGCTGATCGTCGGTTCGGAAGGCACCTTGGGGATTGTTACCCAGGCGATCCTCCGCCTGATGCCGGCGCCCGAAGCGGTGGTCACCCTGCTGGCGGTCTTCGACACCGTGGACCAGGCCAGCGAGGCCGTATCCGCGATCATCGCCGACGGCACCATCCCGGGAGCCATCGAGATGATGGACCACACGGCGATCCAAGCCGTGGAGAGCGCCAAGCGCTGCGGTTACCCGATGGATGCCGGGGCCGTGTTGCTCATCGACGTCGAAGGGCTGCCGGAGGGCCTGGAGGAGCTCGCGCATCACATCGCCCGCATCTGCGAGCACTTCGACGCCCGGGAGGTTCGCATCGCCACGGACCCGGCCGAGCGAGAGCGCCTGTGGTCCGGCCGCAAGGGTGCCTTCGGGGCCATGGGCCGCCTCGCGCCCAGCTACTACGTTCAGGACGGCGTGGTGCCGCGGGATCAGCTGCCACGGGTCCTCCGTCAGATCCAGGAAATCGGGCAGCGCTATGGCCTCACCATCGCCAACGTCTTCCACGCGGGAGATGGAAACCTTCACCCGCTGATCCTCTTCGACGAGCGGGATCCGGAGCTCACCCGACGGGCCGTGGAGGCCGGAGCGGAGATCATCCGGGCCTGCGTAGAGGCCGGTGGAACCCTGACCGGCGAGCACGGGGTCGGGCTGGAGAAGCGGGATCTGATGCCCCTCCTCTTCTCGCCGGCGGACCTGGAGGCGATGGCCCGCATCAAGGCAGCCTTCAATCCCGAGAACCGCCTCAACCCCTGCAAGATGTTCCCTTCCACAAAAATGTGTCTGGAAACATGGAGCCGCCGCAAGGCCCGTATGACGGAGCCTGTTCGATATCGCACCACCCCGCCTCCTGCGGAGATGGAGGAGTTGTGGATCTAACCACCCGTTATTCCCTGAACGGTTCGGTCCCTTCGATCGTGCGGCAACCGCAAACCGTGGAGGAGGTCGCGGAGACCCTTCGGGAGGCAGCCCGCTCGGGATGGGCGGTGGTGCCATGGGGGAGCGGCGCCCATCAGGGCATCGGCCACGCCCCGACTCGTTACGACCTCGCCCTGGATCTCATCCGGCTCTCCCGGGTCCTGCGCCATCGCCCGGCCAATCTCACCATCCGGGTGGAAGCCGGGATCCGCCTTGCCGATCTCAACGCGATGCTGGCCGAACACGGCCAGTGGCTTCCCCTCGATCCGCCCTTTGGGAATCGGGCGACGATCGGCGGGATCCTGGCCACGGGCCTGAGCGGGCCGTTGCGGGCCCGCTACGGCTCGGCCCGGGATTTGCTGATCGGGATCCGGGTCGCCCTGGCCGATGGGACGCTCATCCAGGGCGGAGGCGAGGTGGTCAAGAACGTGGCCGGATATGACCTCCCGAAGCTGTTCCACGGCGCATTGGGGACGCTGGGGGTGATCGTGGAAGCGGCCTTCAAACTATGGCCGCGCCCCAGGGCGGAGGCCACGTGGGTGTTCAGCTTCCCCCGTGTAGAGGCCGCGCTGCCGCTGACCCTGGGCATGCTCCGCCACCCGGGCTTCCCCCTGGCGGTGGAGGTCCTGAACGCCCGGGCGTGGGAGATCCTGCGGGAAGAGATAGAACTCCCCGCGGATCCCGGAGCACGGGTCTGGGTGCTGGTGCGGGCCGGCGGATGGCCGGCGCAGGTTGAGCGGATCGGGCGGGACGCCGTGGCCGCGGCCTCCGGGGCCCGGGCGAGGGATCGCCTGCCGGAGGAAACCGCATCGGCCCTGTGGGCTCGCGTTCCCTCCGTCGCGGTCCTCCCCACCCCAGCGCCGGTGGGGGCGCTGGGCGTGCGCCTGGGGCTGCTGCCTTCCCAGCTAACGGAGGGCGCCGCGGCCCTGGAAGCTCTGGAAGAGATCCCGGTGCTCTGGCGAGCCCATGGGACCCTGGGCCTGATCTATGCGGAAGGCCATGGGCCGCTGGAGACCCTCCTCCGATGGGCGCAAGCGCTCCGCTCCTTCGCTCTCGCCCATAGGGGGCATTTCATGATCCTGGGTGGCCCGGAGGGGATCAAACAGACCCTGGGCCTGTGGGCCCCGCTCCGACCCGAGGTGGAGGTCATGCGCCGGATTAAAGCCCAGCTCGACCCGGAGGGCCGGCTGAACCCCGGGCGCCTGGGCTGGGCATAACCGGCAGGACCGCTGCGTGCCATCGTTCCGTGTGGTCAGGATAGAGGTTGAACATGAGCTGCGCCTTCTGCCGGATCCTTCGCGGTGAGGCCCCTGCCTTCATGGTGCTGGAGGATGAACGCTCCGCGGCCTTCCTGGACCAGCGTCCCCTGTTCCCGGGGCATTGTCTTCTGATCCCGCGGGATCATTATGAGACCCTGATCGATTTACCGCCGGAACTGGTGGGGCCGCTGTTCCAGAACGCCCGCCTCCTGGCCCGGGCGGTGGAAGTCGGGCTGGGAGCGGAGGGGTCCTTCGTGGCCATCAACAACCGGGTGAGCCAGAGCGTGCCCCATCTGCACATCCACATCGTCCCCCGGCGAAAAGGGGATGGGCTGAGGGGGTTTTTCTGGCCCCGGCAGCGTTACGCCAGCGAGGCCGAGATGGCCGAGATCGCCCGAAAGCTGCGCGAGGCGATCGATCGGCTGCGGGAGAGGGAACGTTGAAAACGACATCCTTATTCAGCATTCAGCCTTGTTCAGCCCAGAGTGCATTGCCCAAACGGCCCATACGGCGCATCAGACTCTCCCTGAGACTCCACCAGCGCTCCGGATTCGCTTGAAGATCGATCCGCTCCAGGGCGATCTGAGTCCAGCGCCGGGCCTGTATCGGATCCCGTCGAACGCGCTCATAGTAGCGGGCCAGCCGGACCGCCGGAAGCACCTCGTCCGGGATCTCTATCGCCCACTCCTGCCAGATCCGGGCTGCCTCCTCCAGGCGCCCCATCCGACGCAACAGTGTCCCCAGCGCATGCCACGCCGCCCGACGGAGCTCCCGATCTTCTCCTCCCTCTTCCAGCGCCCGGCGAAAGGCTCGTTCGGCAGCCTCCCAGCGGCCGCTCTCCTGATACCACCGGCCCAGCTGCACCCAGTCCCAGCCCTGGACCGCGGGATCGAGCTCGGGTGTTTCAAACAGATGGGCCAGCCGGGCCGCCAGGATCACCATGGAAAGCACATCCTGGCGGTTGTGAAGGAACACCCCCTCCAGCAGATCCAGATCCCGGGTTTGCAGATAAGACCAGTAACGGGTGGGGATCTCGTAGCCGGGCACATCGTCCGGGGAACGCTCCAGCCCCAGCACCGCCTCCTCCAGGGCGGCCAGCGCCCGGGAGGGAAGACGACGCCGCCAGAGACGACGGGCAGTGGATAAAAGATCCCAGTGCGGGACGTCCAGGCCATGCCAGCGAAGCCGTTGCACCGCCAGGCGCATCTCGATCAGGGGAAGATCAAAGCCCCGCCCGTTGAACGTCACCAGTCCCTGCACCTCCCGGGTCATCGCGAGGAAAGTCCGCCAGAACATCGGCTCCCCTGCCGGATCCGCCAGGAAAAGCTGACGGAACACCAGCGCCTCCCTCTCGATCCGGGCGAAACCGATGAGGAAGACCATCGTCCCGGCCCCTCCTACCAGCCCGGTGGTCTCCGTATCCAGGAAGAGCACCCCTTCCGGCGGGATGTCCAGCCAGTCCGGATGGCCCGCCAGGGTCGCCACCGCTTCCCGCGGGGCCCTCCGCCAGGCCTCCAGCGGCGGGAACAGCGGCATGGATTCCTCCCACAGGCGGACTCCCTCCCCCCGCGAAGGAGGAGATTCCGTTCGCTCTGGACGGCTGCCTCGAAGCCGGCGCCATCGGGCTTCCAGGGATTCCATATTCACGCCTTCGATGTTATAGGTCTTGGGGGGGTTCGCAGCGATAGGCGGATGCCCCGAGATTCATCGGGGACCCCGCAGGACCTCCACACCCATGTAAGGGCGCAGGACCTCAGGGACCACAATGCTGCCATCCCGCTGCTGATAGTTTTCCAGGATGGCGATCACGGTGCGGGGAAGGCCCAGGCCGGATCCATTGAGGGTGTGCACGTATCGCGGGCGCGCGCCCGGGCGTGGCCGGTAGCGCAGGTTCGCCCGTCGGGCCTGGAAGTCCTCGGTATTGCTCACCGAGCTGACCTCCAGCCATTCGCCACAGCCGGCCGCATAAACTTCCACATCGTAGGTCTTCGCCGCCGCAAAACCCAGGTCCCCCGTGCAGATCTCCACCACGCGGGTTGGCAGCCCCAGACGCCGGCAGGTGTCCACCACGTCCTCCACCATCTTCTCCAGCTCCAGATAGGAGGTCTCCGGCGTGGTGAACTTGTATAGCTCCACCTTATCGAACTGATGCCCGCGCTTGATCCCCCGCACATCCCGACCGGCGGACATCCGCTCCCGGCGGAAGCATGGCGTGTAGGCCACGTAATACAGGGGCAGCTGATCCGCCTCCAAGATCTCATCCCGATGCAGGTTGGTGAGGGGCACCTCAGCGGTGGGGACCAGCCAGATATCATCCTCCACATCGTGATAGAGGTTGTCCTCGAATTTGGGAAGCTGCCCGGCACCCACCAGCGCCTCCCGCTTGACCACGAAGGGCACATAGACTTCCGTGTAACCATGGATCTGCGTGTGAAGGTCCAGCAGCCACTGGATCAGGGCCCGCTCCAGGCGCGCGCCCAATCCCCAGAGCACATAAAAGCGGCTCCCGGAGAGCTTGACCCCCCGCTCGAAGTCGATCAGCCCTAGGCGAGGTCCCAGCTCCCAGTGGGGGAGCGGCGGGAAGTCAAACTCCGGGATCGCTCCCTCCACCCGCACCACCCGGTTGGCGGATTCATCGGGACCAATGGGGACGCTGGGATGCGGGATGTTCGGGAATTGTAGCAAAAGCTCCTCCCGCCGCGCTTCCAGATCCCGAAGCCGCGCCTCCTCAGCGGCCAGGCGTTCACCCAGTTCCCGCATCTCGGCGATGCGGGCCTCCCGCTCCGGGCCCGGCGGCATTTTCCCGATCTCCCGGGAGACCTGATTGCGCACCGCCCGCAAGCGCTCCACTTCCTGCAACGCCGCCCGATACGCTTCATCCAGCTCCAGAAAGCGATCCACCAGATCCGGGGATTCCCCGCGATGCTGAAGCCCTATCCGGATCTCCTCCGGATTGCGCCGGATGCGTTCCACGTCCAGCATAGTGCGCTCCTCTGAAGGAGAGTCCAGGCAGCCCGTATCCCAAACTCACCGCATAACCATAAACAGGTGAGAAGGTTCCCGTCAAACTTAACCCAGTAGGTGCAGGATCGCGAAGGAGGAGGCCATTGGGATCATTATAGGGAGCGAGCCGGTTCTTCGAGAGTCTTCCTGTCTCACCCGAGCGGGCTTTCCTCGCCCGCCTCCGAACCCGCACCCATTCTTAATCCGAAGCCTCAGGGGGCGCCTGGCGCAACACCCACAGGAGCACCCCGGCCAGCAGAACCAGAGCCAGGGCTTTGTAAAGGGCGGACGGGATCAGCAGGGCGATCCCCCCGGCGGCCGCGGCAAAGCCGTAATAAGCCATCCGGATTCGATGCGGAGACCACCCCGCATCCAGCAGGCGGAAGTGCAGATGATCCCGCCCCCCTTGGGTGGGACGTCGCCCCCGGCGCCAGCGATAGGCGATCAGCCACGCCACATCCGCGATGGGCAACGCCATGGCCATCACAACCGTGGCCACCTTCGCACCGCCGATGATCGCCAGGACCCCCAGGGTGTAGCCGAGGAAGAGCGTGCCGGAAGACCCCAGAAACAAACGGGCGGGCGACCAGTTCCAGGGAAGAAACCCCACACAGGCTCCTGCCAGGGCCGCCGGCAGCAAGGCCACGCTATGCTGAGGCGGATCCAGGCGATACCCGGCGTGCAGGAACAGGATCAGCGCCACAATGGCCACCACCCCGCTGGCCAGGCCGTCGATCCCATCCAGCCAGTTCACCGTGTTCATCATCCCCACCAGCCAGAAAACAGTCAGCAGGACAACCATCAGCGGGGGGAAATAAAGCGGGCGACCGGTCAGCGGGTTGTTGACATATTCGATGAAGATGAGAAAGGGCAGCGATAGAAGGGCGATGAGGGCCTGGCCGAGGAACTGCGGCCCCGGAGGGAGCTCCCACCGATCATCGATCAGCCCCAGGATCAGGCTGAGCGTTCCGCCCAGCAAGAGGCCCGTCAGGCGGATGACCTCTTTCGGATCGAAGCGAGGGATCGGGAGGATCTGCGCGAAGAGGACCGCCAGAACGAACGCCAGCCAGAGCGCCAGGCCGCCGGTGCGCGGGATCTCCCCGCGATGCCGCCGACGCCCTCCCGGTCGATCCAGCATCTCCAGACGATAGCCCAGACGCGCCGCCACAGGGGTCGATCCCCCTGAAAGCAGAACGGCGATCAGGAACACCAGCAAGGCTGCGAGAGGGAAGGGCATCCTCGTTCCGTTCCGGAATCGTGAGTCTCATGATGGATAGGTTGAAGCGCGGCTGACCCGCTCCGCAATGTGACGGAGCTGCTGAAAAACCTCCCGGGCCGGGAACTTCTGATCCCGAGGGAATCCCACGTGGATCTGGAGGTGATGGGGCTCCGCGCGACGCACCGACAGTCGGGCGATATAGGGATAACAGCGGCTCAGATCCCCCAGGCATTCCTCGATCACCCGCGGCGCGATGGTTCCCCGATACGCCAGGCGTCCCCCCGCCAGATCCATATTCTCCCACTCTCCCCAGGCCATGCGCTGGAGGATCTCCCTCCCGGTCCACATCGCAGGGTTGGCCCATTCCCCCTCAAAGGCCGGAGGCTGTCGGAGCCGAGCTCGCACGATCATCAGATCCCGCCGCCCGCGCCACCGGGAGAACAGCCAGAGAAAGGGCACATCGCGAGGCTCGAAAACCAGGAGCAGCTCCACCTCCCGGAAGGGGGTTTTGGCCTCGCGCATCCGCAGCCGAACCAGCGACGTCCCCACCCACTCCAGCGTGGTCCGCTCGCTGAGCAGGGGCAGCCCCTCCCGCATCCAGCGCAAAAGGCGCTGGCCTTTATGCACGTTCCATTGCATGCCCAGGAAAAACCACCCCACCACCAGGATGGCCCCTGTCATCAGGATCGGCACACCCAGATCCATCCCGTGTCCCCCAGGGGGATTTGCTTTCATTATAATTTAGGAAGCGCACAGCTCGCCCCCAGAGAGCGATACATTGGCGCAACTCCTGACCTTCATCCAACGACATCATCCCGGATGGCTCGCGTTCGTCTGGATCTTCTCCTGGTAGAGCGGGGATTGGCGGAGAGCCGGGAGCGCGCCCAGCGGTTGATCCGCGCGGGTCGGGTGCGAATCGGGGACCGGGTTGTGGATAAGCCGGGGGCCCTGGTTCCGGCGGATGCGCCGATCACTGTAACCGCGCCGCTCCCCTATGTGAGCCGGGGCGGCATCAAACTGGCCGCGGCCCTCGCGCGCTTCCCGGTCCCGGTCCAGGGAGCGATCTGCGCAGACGTCGGCGCTTCCACAGGAGGATTCACGGATTGCCTGCTTCAGCATGGCGCGGCCCGGGTTTACGCGATCGATGTGGGCTATGGCCTCCTGGACCTGCGATTGCGTCAGGATCCCCGGGTGATCGTCATGGAGCGGACCAACGCCCGCTACCTCCCATCGCTCCCGGAGCCGATCCATCTGGTGACAATCGATGTCTCTTTCATCTCCGTTCGCCTGATCCTCCCCAACGCCCATCGCTGGCTGGTCCCGGAAGGTCACGCGATTGTCCTGGTGAAGCCCCAGTTCGAGGCCGGTCGCGCCGAGGTTCGGCGGGGCGTTGTGCGCGATCGCGCCGTTCATGAACGGGTGTTGCGGACATTGATCGAAGGGGCCATGGGCCAGGGCTGGTGGCCGCGCGGGCTGATCCCCTCGCCGCTGCTCGGGCCGGCCGGCAACATCGAGTTCCTGCTATGGCTTCAAAAAGGGGAAGGGCCGGCAGATCCAGAAGCGATGATCCGCGAGGCCTTCGCCGAGCTCGAAGCCCATCCTCCCTCACGGGAATAGAGACATGGCCTCTCCCCGAAACTCCGTGGATCTTTTAAGATAACTGCAGTTGTCGTATTCATCTTCTCATTTCGGGGAACGGTCGCCGATGAGTTCGCGAAAATCCATCACGCCTTTATGGCGATGGGTCGTTATGGGGGCCGTGCTGCTGAGCCTGGGGGTGCTCTTCAGCCGGATGCCGCGGCCGTTCCCCTTCCCTTCCCAGATTCCAACAGGGACGCCGACCGCCACCGCATCCCCCTCTCCAACCCCCTCCCCGACACCGACGCCCACCCCTGTCCCCTCCCCCAGCGAGTGGCTGACGCGGGCTCGAGCGGCGATGCGAGCCGGAGCATTTGAGGAGGCCGCGACGGCCTACGCCGCGGCGCTTCAGGGCCCGCTGTCCATGGAGCAGGCCGGGGAAGCATGGGTGGGCATCGGGCGGGCGTTGCTGGCCGCTGAGCAGCCAGCGGAAGCGGCGCAGCGGCTGAGCCAGGCACCTCTGGAGATCATGTCGCCCGAATGGGCGCGCCAGGTCTGGGCGCTCCTTGGAGACGCGCGGCGACAGGCCGGGGATCCGATCGGGGCGGCGGAGGCGTATGCCCGGGCGCTGGCTTCCGGCTCTCCGCTGACCGTGGAGCTGCGGATGCGACGGGCGCTGGCCCTTCGAGAGGCCGGTCGGTGGGAAGCGGCCGCAACGGAGCTCCGGGCCGCCCTACCCTCCGCCCGGGACCGAAGCCAGGAAGCGGCGATCCGGGAACAGCTGGCGGAAACCCTGGAAGCCCTTCAGGCCTATCCGGCGGCGCTGGAGCAGTATCAGGCGATCCTTTCCTTCGCCCAGAATCCTGCCTACCGGGCTTACATAGAATGGCGGGCTGCTCAGGCCCTTTTAAACGCCGGACAAACCGCCGAAGCCTATGCGCGGCTCCAGCGCCTGATCCGCGAGGCCCCGGATACCATCGGGGCCTACAATGCGCTGGTCCGCCTGGTGGAAGCCGGGATTCCCGTTCCCGATGACCTGCGCGGACGGATCGATTACTTCGCTGGACAATGCCTTCCGGCCGTTCAGGCCTTTGAGCGCTGGATCGCCGCCCATCCAGACCATGGCGATAGCCATTATTACGCGGCGCTGTGCTACCGGGATCTGGGGAACGCGAATGCGGCCCATGCCCATCTGGACGCGCTGCTCCGGGATCACCCTGAGGCTTCTCACTGGGCGGAGGGATGGCTGGAGAAAGGGCGGCTATGGATTCAGGAGGGCAACGCAGACGCTGCGGTCGCGCTCTGGGGTCGTTTCCTCGCCCGCTTCCCGGATCACCCCTTTATCCCCCGCCTGCTCTGGGAGGCGGGGCGCCTCCTGGAGCGGAACGGCATGGAGGCATCCGCGGCGGCCTTTTATCGTCAGCTAACGGAACGATTTCCCACCGATGCGCGCGCGCCGGAGGCGTGGCATCGACGGGGTGTGCTGGCCTACGCCCGCGGGGATCTGACCACTGCCGCTGCGGCCTGGGAGACCCTGCGGAGTCGATATCCCGACTCGCCCTGGGCGCTGACGGCGCAATTCTGGTTGGGGAAAGTGGCGATGGCCCGCGGGGATCGCGAGCGCGCCGCTTCGGAATGGCGGGAAGTCGCCGCCCGGGCCGCCGGGCGCTTTCTCGGGGAGCGAGCCCGGATGCTTCTGAACGGCCAGGAGTCCCTGGAGGGAAATCCCTCCCCGGCCTTTCCAGATCCTGAATCCGGACGGGAGGAAGCGGAGGCATGGCTGGCGGCCCGGCTGGGGATTACGGACACCGCCGTGTTGCGGAGCTCTCGCTTCCTGTCGGATCCGGCCTGGCTGGCCGGGGAAGAGGCGTGGCGGATGGGATGGGTGGAAGAGGCCCGCAAGCTCTGGACCGACGTGCGCCAGCGTCTGGAGGGGGATCCACTGGCTCTCTATCAGCTATCGCTGGCCTTTCGAGCGCGCGGGGCCGATGCGCTATCTCTGCAGGCTGCGGCGCGCATGCTGGCCCGCCTGGGCGTTTCCCCTCGGGAGGCCCCGCCGTTCCTCGCCCGTCTGGCCTATCCGACGCCCTATCTCGAGCAGGTGCTGGCGGAAGCGCAGCGCTACAACCTGGACCCGCTGCTCCTTTACGCCCTGATGCGTCAGGAGAGCCTGTTTGACCCTTATGCGGTATCCTCCGCGCAGGCCCGGGGGCTGATGCAGATCATCCCGCCGACGGCCCAGGCCATCGCCGGGGCGCTGGATCAGCCGTATCGGGAGACATGGCTGTATCGGCCTCGGGTGAATATCGCCTTTGGGGTTTATTATCTGGCCCGACAGCGGGATCGCTTCGGGGGAAACCTGTGGGTCGCCCTGGCCGCGTATAACGGGGGACCGGGGAACGCGGCGCGCTGGTGGGAAGCGGCCCGGGGGGACGTAGATCTCTTCTATGAACGGATCACCCTCGAGGAAACCCGGCGCTACCTGGAACGCATCCTCGAACACCTCTCGGTGTATCGGCTGCTTTACGCCCCCCGATAGCTTATATGCTGGAAATCAGCGCCCGCTGTGAGAAGCCAGGCCGGATAGCAGTGAAAGGCGCGCTTTCACGAACGCGATCTCATCCTCCCGGGTCTGCACCTCGCCATCGAGGCGGGCCGCCCGCAGGGCGCGCAACATCTGCCCGATGGCCGGGCCCGGCGGGATGCCCAGCCGCCGCAGATCGTCCCCTCGCAGGATCGGTCGAACCCCCCGCCAGTGATGGGCATACTGATAGAGGTTCTCCCGGGCCCGGCCCATGGGCGCGGCGACCCAGACCACGAAGAGAGCAATCACCGGGTAAATATCCAGATGCTCGGCGATGGTGCTGGGCTTCAGCGGCTCCGCCAGTCGATCCAGTTTCCCCTTGATCTCCTGGATGCCCCGCAACACATTCGCATCCCGCGCCGGGAAGCGCAGCCGGCGGATGGCCTGCTCCAGCTGGACGGCAGACAGACGATAGCTCATCACCCCCCATCCCGCCAGGATCCGCCAGCGCTCCGGCGTCTCTTCGATCACCCGCCACTCTCCCCGCTCCAGCGCGGTCCGCATGACCTGGAAACGCTCCCGCAGCCACGCATCCGCCTGAAGCCCGGGCATCACAAAGGCGAGCGCTCGCCATTCCTCCAGCCGGGCCAGGATGCGCTCGGGCTCGGCCTCCGCCAGGATCAGCTCCATCTCGTGGCGGATGCGTTCCCCGCTCACCCGCGCCAGGAGATCCACCGCATGGTGGATGAGCTCCTCTGTCCGGGGTTCCACCCGGAACCCCAGGCGGGCCTCCAGCCGGGCCGCCCGCAGGATCCGAGTGGGATCCTCCACAAAGCTCAGGGAATGCAGCACGCGGATGAGGCCTCGCTGGAGATCCTGGAGCCCGCCATAGAAGTCCAGGAGCTCCCCGAATCGGTCCGGGTTCAGGCAAACCGCGAGCGTGTTGATCGTGAAGTCCCGTCGGTGCAGATCCTGCTTGATCGAGCTGGGTTCCACCTGCGGCAGGGCCGTGGGATGGGCGTAGAACTCGCGACGGGCCGTGACGAAGTCGATCGCCTTCAACCCCTCCACCGGCCCGGCCGGCGTGGCGATCGTCACCCCCTCCAGCAACCACTTGGCGGTGCCGAAGCGCCGATGGGCCACCACCCGCCCTCCGTAGCGCGCGCGCATCGCATCCGCCAGGGCGATCGCATCCCCCTCCACCACAATGTCCACATCGACGATGGGGTGGTTCAGGATGAGATCGCGAACCAGGCCGCCTACGAAGTAGGCAATGAAGCCCATGGACTGCGCCGTCGCGCCGATCTCCCGCACGAGGGCCAGCCAGGAGGGTGGGAACGCCGCCTCCATCGCGGAGGCCACGCTGAGGCGCGGGCGAACCCGCAGGCGCTCCCCCCATAGCTTGATCAGATCGGTTCGGGTGACGATGCCCACCACCTCGCCATCCTCCACCACCGGGATCTGCCCCCAGCCGGTCTCGATCATCAGACGCTGCACCTTCTCCACCGGATCGGAGGGGAGGACGAAGATCTCGCCCTTCTCCATCACCCGCTCCACAGGCTGCCCCCCCAGGCCATGCTGGAGCGCCCGGTCGACGGCGCGACGGGTGAGCAGCCCGATGACCCGACCGCCCTGAACCACCGGGAAGCCTTCATGGCCGGTCCGCTGCATCTCCTTCGCCGCCTCGCTGATGGGGAGATCCGGGGGAAGAACACGAACGCCACGGGACATGATCTCCGCCACCGTCACGGCAGGTCGGATGTGGCGGGGCAGGATCCGCAGCAGCTCCTCCCGGACCTCCTCGAGGGAGCGATCCCGGATCACCGCGGCCGCTGCTCGCGCGTGGCCGCCGCCGCCGAAGTGAGCGGCCACGCCGCTGGCATCGATGTCATCCGTGGTGGTGCGGCAGACCATCTGGATGTGCCCGTCGAACTCCACCAGCACGAAGAGGGCGGAGGGTTCGAAAAGATCCCGGAGCCGATGGGCGACGGTGGAGACCTCCTCCATAAAACCATCCGCCCGGGCTGCGGCGATCACCACAGTGTGTCCTTCGATCTCCCGGGTCTCCGACGACTCCACCAGGCGATCATACAGGCGACGCTGGGCCTCCGTCATCGGGTGATGGAGGAACTCGCCCAGAACCGCCAGATCTGCCCCGCGCTCGATCAGCCAGGCGGCCGCCCGCAGGTCGCGAGGGGTGGTCGATGGATAGGTCAGAGAGCCTGTATCCTCGTAAATCCCCAGCAACATCAACGTAGCCTCCACCCACGTCAGGCCGATCCCCCGCTCGGCCAGCCCCTCCACCAGGACCGTGGTGGTGGCCCCGACCGGCTCGCCATGGTAAGTCCAGCCTGGAGGCAGATCCCGGGTCAGCGGATGGTGATCGATGATCTGCACCCGCGTCTGAGGCCCCGTTCCCCGCACGGTCGCCATCGTCTGCGCATCCACCAGGATGACCTGATCCACGGGGCGCCGGATCAGCTCGTCCGGGAGCATAAACGGCAGCTGATCCCCATATAGGTTGAGGAAGGCGCGCACATTCCGGTTCACCCGACGGGGGAGCACTGGGATCGCCCGCGGGTAGAGCTTGGCCGCCGCCAGCTGCGCGGCGACGGCGTCGAAATCCGCGTTCTCATGGGTCAGGATGAGGGTCAGGCCCTCCTCCATCCTGCTCTCCACTGGGAAGCTCAAGAAACCCCGGTCCCGAACTGGCGATCGCCCGCGTCCCCCAGGCCGGGCACGATGAAGCCGTGGGGGTTCAGGTGACTATCCACCGCCGCCACATAAACGGGGATCTCCGGATGAGCCTGAGCGAAGCGATCCAGCCCCTCCGGAGCAGCGATCAAACCCACGAAGACGATACGCGGCACCCCCCACCGCTTCAGGATATCCGCCGCGGCCACTGCTGATCCTCCGGTCGCCAGCATCGGATCCAGAATGAAGCACCATGTCACGGTGGGTTGGGGAGGCAATCGGTTGTAGTATGCGATCGGCTGGAGGGTGCGCTCATCCCGATAGATCCCGAGATGCCAGACCTGAGCCTCTGGGAACACCTGCAGGGCCCCCTCCACCATCCCGAGCCCGGCCCGCAGGATGGGGACCAGGCCAATGGTTCCTCGCAGGCGCTGCCCCCGAGCCTCCCCCATGGGGGTGATCACAGGGACCTCCTCTACCTCCAGATCCCGGGTAGCCTCATAGAACAAAAGGGGAGTGATCTCTCGCAGCAGCTCCCGAAACCGCTTGGGGCCTGTTCGCTGGTCCCGCAACTCGGTGAGCTTGTGCTGAACGACAGGGTGGCGCACGATCCGAACCTGGCTCATGGCCGAACTCCTGAGGGGAAGATGTGCCGCTCAGGAAACCCGGCGAGCCACCGAAGGCAGCCCGCCCCGTTCCCCGCATGGCCCTCACAGCGCTCATCGACACAGATAGGGCATCGGGTCCAGGATGTCCCCATACGGGCCGTTCCGCGCCCCCGCTTTCTTCAGCATCCAGTGGACAAACCCCCTGGATCCCGCCCGCCCCAGCGGCTGCCCGGGTTGCACCCGCTCCCCCACCTGAACTTCCAGGGTGCCTGGCATGAGGTGACCATAAATCGTAACGTAAAGGCCATCCGGCCTTTGATGCTGAATCCGAACCTGGGTCCCATAGGGATGATCCGGGCGCTCCGCAGCCATCACCACAATCCCTTCCGCAGCCGCATAAACCGGTTCGCCGGGCGGAGCCTGAAAGTCCACGCCCTCATGGCCGGGCAACCCCCACACCGCGAAGGAATCCGGATCAGCTCCGAAGGCACGATGGATCGCCGGCGGCTTCACTGGAGGCTGCAGCCAGCGTCCTGATGGATAGACGGGCAACTCCTCCAGAGCTCCCCGCAGGATCTCCAGGCCCTCCTTCGGGACCCAGCCCGTATGGGCGGCATCGGGAAAGGCCACCTGGATCCATTGTCCTCCCTCCGATCGCCCGAGGGCTTCCCGCTCCGCCCCTTCGGGGAGCTGGCCCAGGATCGGCGCCCCCGGATCCGGTTCCTGATGGACCGCCAGCGAAGCCCGGGCGCGAACCCGGGGAAGCTGCACCAGGAGGACCGGCACGGTCTCCGGGATCCCTGCGGTCACCCGGGTATACGCGGCGGCGATCCATGCGCGTTCCCGGCGTATCGGATCCAGGATGGCCCACCACACACCATCCGCGCTCTGTCCCACCACCTCCACCTCAACGCCCGCCTCCAGACGACCGATGATCGGGGCGGAGAACCCCGGCCCGCCCCGGACGTTCAGGCGATCCGTGGTGACGACCCGAAGCCCTCGGCCCAGCCGGGCACCATGAGCGGCACGGGCATCCAGGATCCTTTGCAGGCGCTCCGGCGTGGGGGCGAAGAGCACATCCAGGTGAATGGAAGGTCGACGCTGGCGAAGCTGGGCCGCCGTATGCCCCGGGCGTCCATCCGGAAGGACCAGCGACACGATCAGCGGCTCTCCGGGAAGCGTAAGCGCGATCTCCGGGTTCGTGGTGGGGATCACCCGGAACCGCTCGATGTAGAAGCGGGATGCTTCCATCCATCGCCAGTCGGCTCCTGCGGGCAGGAGCAACAGGTGCTGGAGCGCGCTCATCGCAACCCTTACGGAGAGATCCAGCCCGGAGATTTTGGCGGGCATGGGCCCTCTGGAACGGCCTCCCTGCCCATCGGATCCTTCCATCCTCCAGCCGGCTATCCGAAGCGTTCTCCTGACCCCAGGGATCGGCCCGGATGGTCGATGGCGGTCAAGGGCGGCCGGCGATGATGCCAGGGCGTGGCCTGCTCGTAGGCGTAAGCCACCCGAAGGATCTTCTCCTCGCCCAGCGCGGGCCCCAGGATCTGCAGGCCGATGGGAAGACCCTGGCTGTCGAAGCCGCAGGGAACGCTGATGCCGCAGATCCCGGCCAGATTCGCCGTGATGGTGAAGATATCCGCCAGATACATTTGAAGCGGATCGGATGTGCGCTCCCCAAGCCGGAAAGCGGTCGTCGGGGAGGTGGGACAGACCATGACGTCCACCCTCTCAAAGGCCTGCTCGAAATCCCGCCGGATCAGCGTGCGCACTTTCTGGGCTTTCAGATAATAGGCGTCATAGTAGCCCGCGGATAAGGCGTAAGTTCCCAGCATGATCCGCCGCTTGACCTCCGGTCCGAAGCCATATCCCCGGGTCAGGCGATAGGTATCCCAGATCGTTTCCCCCTGGATGCGGAGGCCGTATTTGACGCCGTCGTAACGGGCCAGGTTCGCGGAGGCCTCCGCCGGGGCGATCATGTAATACGTGGGCAGGGCATAAGCCGTATGCGGCAGGGAGACCTCAATGACCTCGGCTCCCAGCTCCGCCAGCACCTCGATCGCTTCTCGAACCGCCCCCTCCACCTCCGGCTGCATCCCGGGGATGAAATACTCGGGGGGAACGCCCACCCGCACACCCTTCAGATCGGGAATCAGCGCCCGGGTATAATCGGGGACCGGCGCGGGCCATGAAGTGGCATCCCGGGGATCGGGCCCGGCGATCCACTGCAACAGGATCGCCGCATCCCACACGTCTTTGGTGATCGGCCCGATCTGATCCAGGGAAGAGCCATAGGCCACCAGGCCGTAACGGGAAACCCGACCATAGGTCGGCTTCAACCCCACAACCCCGCATAGCGCGGCCGGCTGGCGAACCGAGCCGCCCGTGTCCGTGCCCAGGGCCCCCGCGCAAAGATCCGCCGCGACCGCCGCCGCGCTGCCCCCCGAGGAGCCCCCCGGCACTCGCTCCAGATCCCAGGGGTTGCGGGTCGGGCCGAAGGCGGAGTTCTCTGTGGAAGAACCCATCGCGAACTCATCGGTGTTCGTTTTCCCCAGGAACACCGCGCCGGCCTCTCGCAACCGGACGATGGCGGTAGCCTCATAAGGCGGAACGAAGTTCTCCAGGATGCGGGAGCCGCATGTGCAGCGCACACCCTGCACACAGATCACATCTTTAATGGCCAGGGGGATCCCGTTCAGCGGGGGGAGCGGCGTGGTCGGATCCCGTCGCCACGCCACCCACCGCTCGTCTGCCTCCCGGGCCTGGGCCAGCGCCAGATCCGGGGTCACCGTGAGATAGGCGTGCAGGATCGGATCCAGGGCCTCAATGCGCGTTAGGTAATCCTCGGTGACCTCTACGGCCGAGATCTCCCCCCGACGCAGATGCTCCAGAGTTTCATGGATCGTCCATGCGTGAGGAGCCATCCCCCCATCCTCCTCCAGTGATCATTGAATGGCTACCCGCTTCAACCCTTTTTCTCATTCCTCCAGAACCGGCTGCACCTGGAAACAGCCATCGGCCTGAGCGGGGGCGTTTTGAAGCAGCCATTCTCGCGGCATCGGCTCGCCCGGCTCATCGGGCCGGAAGACATTCCGGATCGGCAGGACTGTGGCAGTCGGAGGGATATCCGAAGTGTCGACTTCCTGAAGCTTTCGGAAATAGCCCAGGATGGCGGAGAGCTGCTCCGCATACAGGGATTTCTCCTCATCCGTCAAAGCCAGTTTGGCCAGCTCCGCGATGTGCTCGACTTCCTCACGGGAAAGGGCCATGGCGACCTCCTCGGGCATGGAGAGCTCCGCACGGAGCCCAACCGCGCGGCTCCTACCGAATTATAAGAGAGGGAATCCATCTGCGGGACAGCGAAGGAAACCCTTCAAAAATCCGCTCGGTCAGGAGCTCCACGGCAGGGCTCCTCCTAAGATTCTGGTGGCCAGGTCCTGATCGTAAAACAACACCGGGGATGCCCGAACGGAGCATCCCCGGCGCATCCGCGTTACCTTCCTCAGCGGTCAGAGGATTATCCTTCCTTCCCATCCTCCTCAGGCCCCAGATCAAGCAGGCCCAGCGGCAGGCGCGGCAGCTTCGGCTTTTCCTCCTCCCGCCCGAAGCGGATCACCTCGCCGGTATCCGTGATCGCCTCCACAGACACCGCCAGGGACTGGAGCTCCTTGACCAGCACTTTAAAGGAGGCCGGCAGTCCGGGCTCCTCGATCTTCTGGCCCTTGACGATGGCCTCATAGGTCTTGACGCGGCCCTGCACGTCGTCCGACTTGACGGTGAGCATCTCCTGGAGCGTGTAGGCCGCGCCGTAGGCCTCCAGGGCCCAGACCTCCATCTCGCCGAACCGCTGCCCGCCGAACTGCGCCTTGCCGCCCAGCGGCTGCTGGGTGATCAGCGAGTAAGGACCAGTGGACCGGGCGTGCACCTTGTCCTCCACCAGATGGGCCAGCTTCATCATGTAAATCACCCCGACGGTCACCGGCCGATCGAAGGGCTCGCCGGTCTTGCCGTCGTAGAGGATCATCTTCCCCAGGATCGGCATCGGCTGGCCCGTCTCCAGCATCACCTCTGTGGCCCGCTGGCGGACCTGCTCGTCGGGAATGTCTTGCGTATCCACCCCGAGGCGCTCCATCCACAGCCGCAGTCCCACCAGGATGGCCTTTTCATCCGCCTTCCGGCGCTCTTCCGGGGAGCGCGGATCATCCTCGAACACCAGGATCTCATCTGGATCGTAGCCCCGATCGCGGAGCCATTCCCGGAGGTTGCTGCGGCGAGCGTAGACCTCATCGGTGGCCAAGCGGTCCACATCGTAGCCCCGGTCGCCCAGGATCGCCGAGAGATAGAGCAAACGCGCCTCCGCATCATCCCGGAGCTCCGAGAGATCATAACCCTGGGCTTTCAGCCAGCCCCAGCACTGACGCCGGGCATCCTCCCAGGCCGTGTCGATCATCCAGGCCCGGGCCAGCTCCGCCTCGATCTCCTGCTCATCCGCCCCATCGAACACCGGGGTGATCGCCCGGAAGCCCAGCCGCGAGGCCGCCCAGCCCAGATGGGTCTCCAGAAGCTGGCCGATGTTCATCCGGCTGGGCACCCCCAGGGGGTTCAGGATGATATCCACCGGAGTGCCATCGGGCAGGAACGGCATATCCTCGATGGGCACGACCTTGGAGATCACACCCTTGTTCCCGTGACGGCCGGCCATCTTGTCGCCCTCGGTGATCTTCCGCCACTGGGCCACCGAAACCCGCACCACCGCGTTCACGCCGGCGGGGAGCTCCCGATACTCATCCCGAGTGAAGAGCTTCACATCGATCACCTTCCCGTGCTCGCCGTGCGGCATCCGCAACGAGGAATCCTTCACCTCATGGGCCTTCTCCCCAAAGATGGCCCGGAGCAGGCGTTCCTCCGGGGTGATCTCCCGCTCTCCCTTCGGCGTGACTTTGCCCACCAGGATATCCCCTGGGCCCACCAGCGCCCCAATGCGGACGATCCCGTTCTCATCCAGATCCCGGAGCTGCTCCTCGCCAACATTGGGGATGTCCCGCGTGATCTCCTCCGGGCCCAGCTTGGTTTCACGAGCCTCGGCTTCGTGTTTCTCAATATGAATGGAGGAATAAACATCCTCCTGCACCAGCCGCTCGCTGATCACAATCGCGTCCTCAAAAACCTGGCCCTCCCACGAAAGGAAGGCCACGATGAGGTTGCGGCCCAGAGCCAGCATCCCCTGATCCGTGCTGCTGGAGTCGGCGATGACCTGGCCCTTCTTCACCTTCTGGCCCTTGAAGACCAGGGGGCGCTGGTGGATGCAGGTGCTCTGGTTCGACCGCTGGAAGCGCCGCAACGGATAGCGATACAGGCGCCGGTTGGTGCCCCGGATCACGATCTCGTCGGCCGTGGCCTGGACGACCTCCCCATCGACCTCTGAGAGGAGGACGTGGCCGGAATCCCGGGCCGCCACCCGCTCCATCCCGGTCGCCACGATGGGGGCCTCGGGGCGCAGGAGCGGCACCGCCTGGCGTTGCATGTTGGAACCCATCAGGGCGCGGTTGGCATCATCATGCTCCAGGAAGGGGATCAGGGAAGCCGAGACCCCCACAATCTGCCGCGGAGCCACATCCATGTAGTCGATCCGCTCCGGGACCTCCATCATGAACTTCCCCATATGACGGGCAGGGACACGGGCCTGCTTGAAGTGCCCTTTCTCATCCAGCTCCACGCTCGCCTGGGCGATCACATACCGCTCTTCCTCGTCGGCCGTGAGATACACAATCTCCCGGGTCACAAAGGGCTGGACCCGGATCTCCTTCAGCGGCAGACGGGCGATCCGCTTCGCCAGGCCGGCGTCCACCTCCGTCCCGGCCGGCGCGATCACCTCCCCGGTCTCCGGATCCACCACATCCTCCCGCAGGATCCGGCCGATCAGGGCCTCCGGCTGGTTGGGCACGGCTCGCAGCACCTTCCGGTAGGGGGTTTCGATAAAGCCGAACTCATTCACCCGGCTGTAGATCGCCAGCCGGCCGATCAGACCGATATTCGGCCCCTCCGGCGTTTCAATCGGGCAGATCCGGCCGTAGTGGCTGAGGTGGACGTCCCGCACCTCAAAGCCAGCGCGCTCCCGCCGCAGACCACCTGGCCCCATCGCAGAAAGGGTGCGCTTGTGCGTGAGCTCCGAGAGAGGATTCGTCTGATCCATGAACTGGGAAAGCTGGCTCGAGCCGAAGAACTCCCGCAGCGCAGCCATCACCGGGCGGATATTAATCAGCTGCAGCGGGGTGACCGTGGCGGGATCGGCAATGCTCATGCGCTCCTGCACCACCCGTTCCATCCGGCGCAGTCCCACCCGCATCTTGGCCTGGATCAGCTCGCCCACCGTACGCACCCGCCGGTTGCCCAAATGGTCCATATCATCCGGCGGGCGCAGCCCGTTGTTGATGCGGATGAGCTCCTTGATGATGGCCACGATATCCTGCTTGGTGATCGTGCGATGGTGAATCGGAATGGAAAGCTCCAGACGCCGGTTCATCTTATACCGGCCGACCCGGTGCAGATCATACCGGTGCGGATCGAAAAGCTGGGCCGCAAGGAAAGAAGTGGCGTTCTCCAGCGTCGGTGGATCGCCCGGACGCATCCGACGGAAGAATTCGACGAGGGCTTCCTGAGCCAGCGTGCGACCTTCCCGGGGCTCCAGCCGGCCCTCCTGGTGGAGGGTGCTCAAAATGTAGGGATGATCCGGATGGGTGTCCACATCCTGAAACAGCTCCAGGAGCTCCTCGTCGGTTCCCTCCTTCAGGAGATCGCTGATCCCATCATCCAGCGCGGCCAGGGCGCGCAGGAAGAGGGTGACCGGCACCGTGCGACGACGATTGAAGCGAAGGATCAACAGGTCATTGCGCCGGGTCTCGAACTCCAGCCATACGCCCCGATCCGGGATCAGCTTGGCCATCGCCAGAGGGCGACCCAGCGTGGGATCCTCCTCCACATCAAAGTAGACGCCGGGCGAGCGGATCAGCTGGGAGACCACCACCCGCTCGGTGCCGTTATAGATGAACGTGCCGTTGCGGGTGATCCACGGGAGCTCCCCGAAGAAGACATCCTTTACCATGGGCTCCCGCCCGGCCACGATCAGCGCCACCTGAACCCACATCCCGCGGCCGTAGGTGAGGTCCCGCTCCAGACACTCCAGCTCCGTATATTTGGGCTCATCGAACCAGTAGCGCAGCTTCAGCTGCCGGGCCACCGGGTTGTTGCCCGGGAAATATAAACGCATCTGGCCGTTCACGCTCTCGATGGGAGAGATCTCATCAAAGAGCTCCTTGAGGCCCTCCTCGATAAACCACTGGAACGATCGATGCTGGATCTCGATCAGATTCGGCGGCTCCAGGATCTCCGGGATATGCGCGTAGCGCTTCTCACCGTTGATTCGAATCATCACAGATCGCCCCCTCCCGTTCAGGCTTGCATGCTCGGTTTAATCCAGACATCCGCTGCTGGGCCCCCATTCAGGAAGGCAGGATGGACCCAAAACCCCAAGAAGAAGCCCGCGGCACAACTTCGGATAGGATCGACGGGGCTGGACCTCCATGCGGGAGATCGGATGGCCCCTGCCCTTCTCTTCCCCTTCAGACCCCAGGGAGGCAAGGTGCAGGCCAGAAGGAGCCTTATCGCCTCCCGGATGGGCATCGAACGGTGCAAGCCCTGAGCGCCATCGTGGTCCCAAAAGGTGGCTTTTGAACATCCGAGTGGGATCTGCAGTTCCGCCTCTGGGGATCCGATGGGAGATATCGGGATCTCCAGGAAAACGCCAGGAAAACGCAGGCCAATCTTCATACCCTCCCATGACTGGCCCTGAAAAGGCCAATCCCGCTCCCCGCGTGAAGCTTCCAGCGGTCTGCTGTGGGGTTTGCAAATCGCAAATCAACAATATAGCAACAAACCCAGTTTATGTCAAATCCGATCGCTTCCCGTTCCTCGATGTATGTGGCCCCCCAGGCCACAGAGGAGGAGGAAGTTAGGAAAAGATCCCCAGGGCCGAACCGGCCCCGGAAGCCCTTGGGAGGAAAGACGCTTATGAGGCACGGATCATGAACTCCGAACGACGCTCCCACAACGCCTGAAGCTCCTGAAGCTGGCTCTCCAGCGGGCGCAGGGCGGCAGCCAGATCGCCCCCGCCACGGATCGTCTGACCCAGCGCATCGACGCTTCCCTGCAGCTCCTCGATCTTCTGCAAAAGGTCCGCATCGAAGCGATAAAGGGCCTCCAGCTCCGCTTCCCCGATGCGGACGGCATCGAAGAAACCCGCGTAACCATATCGCGCCACCCCTACCTGATCGGCCAGCGTCTGGAGCTGGCGCACGATACGATCGATCTCATCCACGCGCGCGAGATCCCGCTCGGAAAGCTCCCGCTGGAGCCCCAGGAGGCGATCGGCCAGCTCCCGAAGCCGCCGACGGATGGTTTCCCGGAGGATCCGATCCGCATCCCGCCGTTGCTCCTTCTCTTTGTATCCCGCATAACCAGGCAGGAGTCGGAGCCAGCGCTCCAGAGCGGGGCGATTCGCTTTCACACGCTCCAGAATCTCATCCATGAGGACCTCCCTCTTCCCCAAGGAGACAGGAAACCCGTTCCGTTCTCTTCCCCTGGACCCCTGTTAGATTCTGGATTCCATCATGAACGGCGGCCCTTTCCCTCCGCCAGCTCGACGATCTGGCGCAACAGGGTGACCAGTGTCACAGCGCTCTGGACCAGGGCGGCCGGGGATGGCCGTGCGCTTCCTCCGCGCTCCTGTCGGGCCCGCATATAAAGATAGGCCGCCAGGACCCCAAACAGAGCGCCCAGGGCTCCCCCCACCAGCAACCACTGTCCTTCGCGGCGCACGTTTCGCCCTCCTCCGGGATTCATGGCGATGTCGCCTCTTAATCATAGCTCAACTGCTCTGGCTTTATCTACTGAGGAATCTTCGAGGGATCGGGAGCCATCCCCTCATCACCGAGCGAAGCGTCCGCAACCGGGGAAAGAATTCTTTCTGCCTCACGGGGGAGGGATCCGGCTCGCAAGTTGAGTTATGATAAAAACCTGGAGGCCCGCATGGCGTCGAGCCCTCGGATCTTCTCCCTCCCCGGGGGCTCGGTCCGGGGGAGCCATCCCATCCCAGGGAGGAAACCATGCCGTTCGCAACGATCAACGGCATTCGCCTCGTCTATGACGTCCGCGGCCAGGGGATCCCGGTGCTCTGGATCCACGGCTTTCCCCTGGGGCGCTGGCTCTGGGACCCGCAGGTCCATGCCCTGGCCGATATCGCCCGCTCGATCGCCGTGGATTTGCGGGGATTCGGGGGCAGCAGCGCGCCGGAAGGTCCCTACACCATGGAAACCTACGCGGCCGACCTGCAGGGATTGTTGGATACGCTGGGGATCGATCGGGTGGTGCTGGCCGGGCTTTCGATGGGCGGCTATGTCGCCTTCGCCTTCTATGCGGCTTATCCGGAACGGGTCCGGGCCCTGATCCTGGCCGACACCCGGCACCAGGCCGACACCCCGGAGGCCCGGGCGAACCGATACGCGCTGATTGAACGAATCCGGGCCGAGGGGACACCCGCCGCGGTGGAGGCGTTCCTTCCTCGCCTGTTCGGCGCCACCACGCAACGCGAGCGGCCGGAGCTGGTGGAAACCCTTCGACGCAAGATGCTCACGAACCCCGCCGCCGGGCTCATCGGCGCGCTCCAGGCGATGGCCGAACGGCCGGACCGCACGGAGCTCCTTCCCTCCATTCAGGCGCCGGCGCTGGTGATCGTCGGCGAGGAGGATGCGGTAACCCCGCCGGATCTCGCCCGCCAGATGGCGGAAGGGATCCCCCGTGCCCGGCTGGTGGTGATCCCGCGAGCTGGCCACCTGGCCAATGTGGAGGCTCCTGAGGCCTTCAACGAGGCGGTCCGCGGGTTCCTTCGGGAACTTGAGGTTTGAAGAGCCCAGGGAGGCGTGCAGGGGCAGGCCCCCGTTCCTGCCCCCCACGCGCCCATCGGGATGGGAAACCATGTCTACGGAAAAACGGGCGATCGCCACCGTGCAGCGAGCGGTCCGCGAGGCCGCTCATCGCTTTCAGCTCTTCGCCTCCGGGGAGCCGGTTGTGGTGGGCGTCTCCGGCGGGCCGGATTCCCTGTGCCTGCTGGATGTGCTGCGGGATCTGGCCCCAGAATTCGGGATCACGGTTCACGTCGCCCATCTCCACCACGGCCTGCGCGGGGCGGAAGCGGACGCCGATGCGGCCTTCGTGGCGGAGCTGGCCCGGGTCTGGGGGCTGCCCTGCACCGTTGAACGGATGGATGTCCACGCGCTGGCCGATCAGGAGGGTCTTTCCCTCGAGGAAGCAGCCCGCCAGGCCCGCTACACCTTCCTGGCCGAGGTCGCTGCCCGGGTGGGGAGCCACACCATCGCGGTCGCTCATCATGCGGATGATCAGGTGGAAACGGTGTTGATGCATCTTTTGCGGGGAAGCGGCCTGGCGGGCTTGCGGGGCATGCGCCCGCGCATGCCCCTCACGGAATACCATGGCCTGCTGCGCCGACCCCCGGAGGGGCTCTGGCTCGTGCGGCCCCTTCTGGGGATCTGGCGGCGGGAAATCGAAGCTTATCTTCAGGCCAAAGGGCTGACGCCCCGTTTCGACCGATCGAACCTGGATCTCACCTTTTTCCGCAATCGGCTGCGCCACGAGGTCCTTCCCTTCCTGGAGCGTCTGAACCCCCGGTTGCGGGAAACCTGGTGGCGGATGGCCGAGGCCCTCGCGGCGGATTATGAGTTCCTGGAGCAGACCCTTCGTCAGGTCTGGCCCACCGTCGTCGTCAGCGAAGAGCCGGAGCGCATCGTCTTCGACCTCGCCCGCTGGCGGGGCCTCCCTCTGAGCCTCCGGCGCATGGCCTTGCGGGAAGCCGCCTTCCGTCTGGCCCGCCGCCTGCGGGACCTGGGATTCGAACATGTGGAGGAAGCGATCCGGATGGCTGAGGAAGGGAGGACAGGGAGCATGCTGACCTGGCCCGAAGATCTGCGGGTGGTGGTGGCCTATGGGAATCTGATGATCGCCCGCGAAGGCGCCGTCTGGCCGGATCCGGACCTTCCCCTGCTGACCGCCCCCTTGCCGCTGCGCCCTGGAGAGACCCCATGGCCCGATGGCCGGTGGGTGGCGATCTGGGAGGAAATCTCCGCCTGGGATCCCGTCCGGCTGCAGCATGCGGATCCATGGACCCTTTACCTGGACGCAGAGCGCGCGGGGACCCACCTGGCTTTCCGGGGTCGTCGTCCGGGCGATCGTTTTCACCCGGCCGGGATGCCCGGCCCCGTGCGCCTGAAGACGTTCCTGATCAATCAAAAGATCCCCCAGGCCTGGCGCGAGCGGTGGCCGCTGCTGGTCAACGAGCGGGATGAGATCCTGTGGGTCGCTGGCGTGCGGCCCGCGGCGTTTATCCGGCCTGGCCCCGATACCCGGCGGGTATGGCGCATCGCCATCCGGCGGGCGACCGGGAATGACCGCCGGTCGCCCCTCTGATGAGAGATTGGCCCTCACCTGCAAAGGCGCTGCTGAAAGATCCTCCTGACAGAGCGTCAGATCAGTGCCCGGAGCAGTCCTGCCCCCGCTCCCGCCAGCACGACCCATGTGGCGTTGATCGGGAAACGGGCGAGGATCGCCAGGCTGAGCAACCCGATCCCTACGGTCAGAGGATCCACCAGGGAAGCCGGCGCGAGCTGGACCAGGACCCCCGCCATCAGCCCAAGGGAAGCCGCGTTCACGCCGTCCAGGAAGGCGCTGACTGCCGGAGAGCGCCGCATCCGGGGGATCAGCGGGCCAGTTAATGCAACGAATACAAAGGACGGCAGGAAGATCCCGAGCGTCGCCAGCAGGGCCCCCGGGACCCCGGCCAGGAGGTAGCCGATAAAGGTGGCGGTGGTGAGAACCGGCCCCGGGGTGACCTGGCCGATCGCTACCGCGTCCAGCAACTGGGCCTCCGTCAGCCAGCCCAGACGGGCTACAAAATCCGCCCGCAGAAAGGCCACCAGCACATAACCGCTTCCATACAGGATGGCGCCGATCTTCAGGAAAAGCAGAAACATTAAGGGAAGGCTGAAGGGAGCCGGAAAGGTGGAGAAAACCAGCATGGGCCATCCCGCTATGCCTGTTAGGGGAATGTGGAACCGCAACCTTCGACGGGCGAGCATCATGAATACGCCCGCCATCACCAGGAGGAGCAGCTCATGGACGCCCCACAGATAAAGCCCGAAAACCGCCAGGCCAGTGAGCGCCAGAGGGAAGCTCCGCACCGTCCGACGCCCCAGGTCCCACAGCGCCTGGGCGATCAGGGCCAGCACCACCGGCTTCACCCCGTAAAGGATCCCCGCCAGGGCCGGCGTGGTTCGAAAATGGACATAGAGAGCGGCCAGGGCCATCACGAGGATCATCGCTGGCGCGATGAACGCCACGCCCCCCAGAACCAGCCCTGCCCATCCGGCCCGCACAAAGCCCAGATGAATCGCCATCTCGGTCGAGTTGGGCCCTGGGATTAAATAGGTGGCGCTCAGGAGATCCAGGAACTGCTCCTCCGTCACCCACCGTCGGCGGCGGACCAGCTCGCGGTGCATCAGAGCGATATGCGCCGCCGGCCCGCCGAAGGCGGTGAAGCCCAGCCCTAGGAAAAATTTCAACACCTCCAGCGCGGAGCCCGAATGCGCCCGCTTTTCAGAGCCCGCCATCCCGGATACTCCCCACAAGCGGATAACGGGAGAACGCCCTACCTGGATCCTGGAGGGCGATACAGCCACCTTGAGCTCTCTGACTCCAGCTGCCAGATCCCGCCATCCGGCGCCTCCATGAACAAAACATTGGAACGTATCCGCGCGGTGGCCTGAATCCGCGTGGTGAACCCATGTTCCGGCCGGAGCGCCCATCCCAGACGGGCCTGGACCTCGGGGTCGCTCCGCCAGACAAGCCCGAATCCCCGAACCGGCTGAAAACGCCCAGGAGGTGGCGTCAGCGCGGGATCGGATTCCGGCATCCCCTCCTCAAAGAGGTCCACAAACACCCGCCATCGATGGACCGGCTCGTCTTCAAAGAGAACGAAAATCTCATCGCGGGCTTGAATCCAGATCATATGCCCGCGCTCGAAAGGTTGATAAGCGGCGAAGGAGACCACGGGGGGGCCCGATGGACATTCCGCTGGAGGGTTCGCGAAGAACCATCCCGCCGGGCATTGTCGAAGGGGTAAACGAAGGCGGCGGGAGATCCGCGCGCCCGATGAATCGAACACAAGCAGCATATATTCCAGCGGCTGGCGCAGAGCCCCAGGGGCCGTCAGGATCCGGGAGCCGGTGGGAGAAACCGGCACCCCCTGGGTCAACCGGCCATCCACAACCAGATACAGCCAGGCCTGAACGGCCCCTGCCGATTCCCAGGTGAGCGTAAACGTTTCCCCCGGCATAATGGCTTCCCGATCCGCACGAAAGAACCGGATGGCAAGATCCGAAGCCCCCGGCGAAGCGCCGGATGGCGGAGAAGCCATAGGCACGGCCGTCGCGGATGGAGGGGTGAGAGAAGGCCCGCCGGTGGGCTGGGGCGGAGAGGCCACCGGCATGGCCGTCCCGGATGGCGCAGGGATCTCGGATGGCTCGATCGCGGAGGACAAAGGCTTCGTGGGGAAGGGCGCTGGAGCGGAAGACGCAGGGCTCACGCCCGGCGCCGGGCCTCGAAGGATGTTCGATCCACAAGCCGCCAGCCACACCAGCAAGACCCCGCCCGCAAGGGTCTTCCTAAAATATGTGCGTGGTCGCATGGAAACCTCCTGTATGGATCTCCAGAGATCTCACTCCCATCCCTCCCTCTCCTCTAAGCGGGCGAGATCCTGCAAGGCCTTCCGCTCCCGCATCAGGATGTAACCGCCCCGCTCCGTGCGGATCCATCCCATCCGGTTCCACCGGCTCAGGATCCGGATGGCCGTCTCCAGGGTGGTGCCGGCCATCCGGGCGATATCCTCCCGGGAAAGGGGGATGGTGATCCAGACGCCCTGGGGGTCCGGGCGCCCGGCCCGCTCGGCCAGGGTCAGCAGCGTATAGGCGATGCGGTTCTCCACTTTCTCCAGGATCAGGGCGCGGATCGACATCGCGCGCTCCAGGCGTTGGCCGAGCATCTGCAGCAGGCGGACGGCGACCCGCGGATACTGCTCGAGGAGCGCCAGGTAGGCCGACCGGGGGATGCGCAGGAGGGTAACCGGGGTGGCGGCCTGAGCGGTGGCCGGATTACGGCTCAGCAAGAGCGTCGCTCCCCCAAACACCTCGCCCGGCCCCAGGAGCTCCAGGATCACCTCCTTCCCCGGGGATGCATGCCGGAGCATGCGCACCCGTCCCTCCGCCACGATCCAGACGGCATCCGCCTCATCGCCCTGATGGAAAATGTAATGCTCCGCTGGGAAGGAGAGAAGCTCCACCCAGTGGCCGATCTCGTGATAGGCCTCCTCGTCCAGACCGCTGAACAGAGGAACCGATCGGAGCGTCTGCAGCAACGTGCGCATCGCCCAGTCCCTTACTGGATCTCCCTCAGGGGTTATACCGCTGGTCAGGTAGAATTAAAACTGCCATGCTCCGGTTTCGATTTTCGCCGGACTCCGGCCACAGCCCAAACCTCGGAAACGAGGAGGCAAGGATTGTCCGCTTCGAATCCATTGCGACCCACCGGAAGGAGCTCGGAAGAGATCCGGCTGGCGCTCCCCAGCAAAGGGCGTCTGGAGGAGCCCACCCTGGCTTTCCTGGCCGCCTGCGGCCTCGCGGTGGAGAAGGCCAACCCCCGGCAGTATGTGGCCCGCATCCCGGCGTTGCCCGGGGTCACCGTGCTCTTCCAGCGAGCGGGGGATATCCCGCTGAGCGTGCGAGACGGGGGGGTGGATTTCGGCATCACCGGCTACGACGTGGTGATGGAACGGCTGGACCATGACCCGCGGGTGCTGATCCTGCATGAGGCGCTCAATTACGGCCATTGCGATCTCGTCCTGGCAGTCCCAGAAGCCTGGCCGATTGAGACGGTCGATGAGCTGGCCGCTCTGGCCCGATCCCGCGCCCAGGAAGGACACCCCCTCCGGATCGCCACCCGCTTCACCCATCTGGTGAGCCGCTTCCTGAAGGAACGCGGGATCGCCGAATTCCATCTGGTGGCCTCGGAGGGAACCCTGGAGGTGGCCCCGAGCATCGGCTATGCGGACCTCATCGCCGATCTGACCACGACGGGGACGACGCTGCACGACAACCGGTTGAAGCCACTGCGCGATGGAGTGATCCTCCACGCTCAGGCCTGCCTGATCGCCAACCGTGAGGCCCTGAAGGCCCGGCCGGAGGTCCTGGCGGTGGCCCGCCAGCTGGTGGAGTTCTTTGAAGCCCACCTGCGGGCAGAGGCTCACTACATGCTCTTCGCCAATATGCGGGGGGAATCCGCGGAGGCGATCGCCCGTCGCCTCTTCACCCAGACCGATCTGGGCGGCCTCCAGGGGCCTACCATCTCCCGCGTCTATGTCCGCGAGGAGGACCCCGGCTGGTTCGCCATCCATATCATTGTGCGCAAGGATCGCCTGAACGAGGCCATCCAGCAATTGCGGACCATCGGGGGCAGCGGGGTGGTGGTCGCCCCGGTGACCTATATTTTTGAGGAAGAGCCTCTCCGCTGGCAACGGGTGCTGGAGCAGCTATCGTAGAGGGCTTTGGCTGTGCGAGCGGATATCGGGCCGCTTCTCCTCGGGGAATTCGTCTCAGGAGGCGCTTCCGTGATCGAACGCTGGCTGCGCCCTGATCTTCGGGATCTATTCGGCTACAGCATGTCGGCATCGCCGGATGATCTGGCCGCTGCCTATGGGGTATCACCGGATCGATTGATCCGGCTCCATGCCAATGAGAACGTCTACGGTCCCTCCCCGCGGGTATATGCCGCCCTGGCTCAAGGCGCGTGGCATCAGTATCCGGACCCGCGGGGGAGGGCCCTGCGCCGGGCGCTGGCGGAATATACCGGGCTCGGCCCGGAGTGGATCGCCCTGGGCAACGGCGCCGATGACGTCATCGACCTCCTGGCTCGCCTCCTGATCGGGCCCGGGCGCACCGCCCTGATCGTGGAGCCCACGTTCGAAATGTATGCCCTCTCTGTCCGCTGGCATGGCGGGAAGGTTCTCACGCTCCAGCGGGATGAGGCCTTCCGAATCCCGCTCGCAGAACTTCTCGAAGCCGTCCATCGCCATCGCCCCGCCGCGGTCTTCCTCGCTTCCCCCAACAACCCGGATGGCGCCCTGCTCCCTGAAGAGATCCTCCACGCCCTGCTCGCAGCGGATGTGATGGTCATTGTGGACGAAGCCTACTTCGAGTTCTCGGATCACACTTTTGCAGGCTGGCTTCCGGAACACCCCAATCTGGTCATTGTGCGAACCTTCAGCAAGTGGGCAGGGCTGGCCGCCCTCCGCCTGGGCTACGCGCTGATGCACCCGGAGCTGGTCCGGGCGTATGATGAGATTCGGCCGCCGTTCAATGTGAACCTGGCCGCCCAGCAGGCCGCCCTGGCATCGCTGGAGGATCGAGCGTATCTTATGGCGAACGTCGCGCGGCTGGTGGCGGAACGGGAGCGGCTTTACCGGGCGCTGCAGGAGTTCCCCTTCCTCCGGCCGCTCCCCAGCCGGACCAACTTCATCCTGTGCCGGGTGGTGAACCTGGACGCCCATCGCCTCTGGGAAGAGCTCCTGCGCCGCGGGATCCTGGTTCGCCGTTACACATCGCCGGAGCTGCGGAATTACCTCCGCATCTCCGTCGGGCGGCCGGAGCATACCGGGGCGCTGCTTCAGGCTCTAACGGAGATCGCCAGGGAGGTTCCCCATGGCCCCTCGTGAAGCTCGCCGTCAGCGGCGCACTGCGGAAACCGAGGTCGCGATCTTCCTGCGGCTGGACGGACATGGGGAGGCCCGGGTGGCGACCGGGATCGGTTTCCTGGACCACCTGCTCCACCATCTGGCGGTCCACGGGTTGTTCGATCTGGAGGTCCAGGCTCGAGGGGACCTGCATATCGACCCCCATCATACCGTGGAAGACGTCGCCATCGTGCTGGGGCAGGCTCTGGACGAGGCGCTGGGAGATCGAAGGGGGATCACGCGGATGGGGCATGCCTGGGTGCCTATGGATGAGGCCCTGGCCTTCGTGGCCGTGGATCTCTCGGGGCGGCCCTATGCCGTGCTGGACCTGCCCTTTAGCGGCCCGTCCATCGGCGCGATGCCTACCTCCCTGATCCCCCACTTTCTCGAAACCCTGGCGGTCCACGCCCGGATGAACCTGCATGCTCGATTGCTCTACGGACGGGACGATCACCATCGGGCGGAGGCGCTTTTCAAAGCCCTGGGTCGGGCCCTGGATATGGCGGTGCGCCTGGATCCCCGCCGACACGATGTTCCCTCCACGAAAGGAACCCTGGGTCCATAGAATAGATAAAGGGCCGGTCGGCTTCGCTGAAGGTCGCCGCCGAAGCGGCTCCTACCGGCAGCTTCTGCTCTCAGCCGGTCGGCGAAGGCCATCTACCGAACCCGAATAGAAAAGGGGGAGGGAGCCGCCCGGTCTTCCCGATTAGAACTCGACCCCACGAAGTATGGAGGGTCACATTGCGAGCCGATTTCTGGATGGAGAACATCCGCCAGGCCCTGGATACCTTAGCCTCAAACCGGCTGCGGGCCGCCCTGACGCTGCTGGGCATCCTGATCGGCGTCGCCGCAGTCATCGCCATGGTGGCCATCGGCCGGGGCGTGCAGCATTACATCAATGCCCAGTTCGCCGCCATCGGCACCAATCTCGTTTTCGTGATCCCCCGGGCAGCTGCCGAGGGGAATTCCGCTGGAGCTGCCCTCCGGGACGTCTCATCGCTGACCATGCGGGACGTCCGGGCTATTGAACAGGCGGTGCGAGGGCGAGCCGTCGCGGTGGTCCCGGTCATCCAGCGCTTCGGGCCGGTGGAAAGCGAAGGCCGCGAGGCGGTGACCGTCATCCTGGGCACCACCCCGGGCTATGCCCCGGCCCGCAACTGGCGCCCCCTTTATGGGAGCTTCCTGGAGGAAAGCCATATTCTGAACCGATCCCGGGTGATCGTGCTGGGCCTGACCCCGGCCCGTCGTCTTTTCCCCGATGTGCCCAACCCGATCGGGCGGACCGTCCGCATCAACGGCATCCCCTTCCGGGTGATCGGGGTGATGTCGGATAAAGGGGGAAGCGCCTTCGGCGATTACAACGATCTGGCCTTCATCCCGCTTCCCGTGGCCCAGGAAATGCTCTATGACGCGCGGGATCCGCGCACCGGCGAGCCGCTGGTGACCGGCATCATGCTCCAGGTCGCGCGAGCGGAATACACCGACGGGGTGGTTCGGGCGATCACGGAAACCCTGCGAGAACAGCATCGGATCCGCTTCCAGGACGAGGATGATTTCTCCGTCCTGACCCAGTTCGAGCTGGTCTCGATCTTCGGGCAGATCTCCAGCGTGCTGACCGTGTTCCTGGGGGCGTTAGGGGCCATTTCGCTGCTGGTGGGCGGCATCGGGATTATGAACATCATGCTGGTTTCCGTCACGGAGCGGACGCGGGAGATCGGCCTGCGAAAAGCCGTGGGCGCCCGGCGTCGGGACATCATGATTCAGTTCCTCGCCGAGGCCACGCTGATCACCCTGCTGGGAGGCGGGATGGGCACAGCGGTAGGGGTGGCCCTCGCCTCCCTGATCGGCATCCTCAGCCGGGGGGAAGTCCAGGCCGTCATCGGGGTGGACACGGTGCTCCTGGCGGTTGGGGTGAGCGCAGCCGTGGGGCTCTTCTTCGGTCTCTACCCGGCCTGGCGCGCCGCCCGGTTGGATCCCATCGTCGCGTTACGATACGAATGAAAAGTCGCCGTAGCGTCTGAAGAAAGCCTCCCGCGATATCCAGAATTGAACACGCTCCAGCTGATGGAGAGGTCGGTTCCGCAAGCTAACGGGGTTATATGCGCGAATCAATAGCCACACATAGAGGTCATCCATTCGATAACGCAGCCGCCGCCATCCCCGGGCTTCCTGCTCCAGCCGGATGAGATCAAACCCGAGCGCCTGGATCAGCCTTCGGGCAGGATCCACCATCGAGGTCTCTCCCCGCAGCGCCCGGGCCTGTCGAGCTTCGGGATGTTGCGCCATCCACCGGGCGACCAGCCGGAGCGAGGCCACCAGACGTCGATAAAACCGAAGGCTCCAGATCAGATCCGGCCCCTCCGGAGGCATCCGCGGGATCCGTTCGTTCCACAGATGCAATTCCACGATCGGATCCCCCCGTCGGATCCATGTCCCATCGGAGAGCTGGAGATCCCGATCGGAGAAGCCCAGCGCCACCCGAAGCAAGCATTGTGGGTCCTCCGTGAACTCCCGAACCCGATGAGCTCTCCGAAGGATGGGATCCAGCTGATGGACAAACGCTTCGATGATGGTCTGCATCGCTCAGCGCCCCCTCGCGATCAGGGCGACGCCCAGCACCACCAGCGCGGTCCCGATCCATTTCCAGATCCCGATCGGCTCCCGGAAAATCAGCCATGCCGTGAAGACCTGAATGCTGGCAAACCCCAATCCCATGGTGGGGCTCACTGCGATGTGAACAGGCAGCCAGCGGAGCAGAGCAGTATAGGTCAGCACGCTGAGAAACCCGGAGAGATTGCCCAGGATCTGCCATGCCAGAAAAGTCAGAGCGGTCGTGCTCTCCGCGGACCGCTTGAATCCGAAGTTCGCGATCACCACCAGGCCCTGATAGAGCAGAACCAGCAGAGGAATCCCGAGCGGATGGGGAGGGCGCGACATGGGCCACCTCAAGGCGGAACGAGTTGAGGGCCAGCAGTCAATGGGCTGCCGGTGGATCTTCGGGAAAGCCCGATCGCCGTCGCTGCCATTCCGCCAGGCGACGCAGGGCTTCCAGCCGCTCCCGATCCCCCAGACGAGCCCGCTCCACCGCCTCGTGGAGGATGCGGATGGAACGATCATACAGCGTGCGATCCACCGGGAACGGATAACGGTCCTTCCCACCGTGGGCGAACGCGAAACGCGCTGGATCCCGGAAGGAGAGGGGTGTCCCGTAGAGCAATTCCGCCAGAAGAGCGAGCGCGCGGATGGTTTTAGCGCCAACCTGGGGGAGTCCCAGAAGCTCCGAGAAGGAGGAGGGCTGAGCCTCATAGGTTTTGACGAAGATCGAGGCCAGATGGTCTGGGTGGATATCCTGAATCAGGATCTCATGGTGGGGTGGAAGGCGCAATCGCTGGAGACGCCTCAGCTCCTGGAGCAAGCGCCACGGCTTCTCGCGAGAGAGCTCCGCCACAGCCCGGCGGGCGGCCTCCGCCTCCGCGGCCACCATATTGAGGGGGCGCGTCTGTTCGTCACAGCAAACAGCGGCGTGGGGCTCATGGACAAAATCCGTCAGCGCCTCGCTCAGCCAGTGATAGCGGCGCGCGTAGCGGTTGTCCAGATTCATCCCCTGCTGGATGACCGCCCAGCGCCCCTCCCGATCGAAAACCATCACGTGATGATAAATCTGATAACCGTCCTGGAGCGCATGGTTATCCACCTTCGCTGCCATGCGGCTGGCGTAGATCAGAGCCGCCGGATCGGCATGGAGATAGCGGGAGGCAGCCTCGATCTCCTCGGGGGTTCGACGGGAGGCTTTCCCTTTCCCCCCGGCCACGAAGAGACCCAGATCCCGCCCTGTGTCTTTCAGGGCTTCCTTGAGGGCCCCGCAGACCACCGTGGTCACCCCGCTGGAGTGCCAGTCGTAGCCCAGGAGGCATCCGAAGGCCTGGAACCAGTAGGGATCGCTCAGGCGACGGAGCACCTCCGCCGTCCCGAATTCATCCACCAGGATGGTCACGATCTCCCGGGCCAGGGCGGTCATCCGCACGAACAGCCAGCGCGGGGCCCGGCCGGTATGCAGAGGCAGATCTGCGAAACCAGTGCGGGGCATCCGCTTCGCTCTCCGATCCAGCAAATGACGCGGAGATCCCGCGTTCGATCGCTTCGCAAATCCCCGGCGGCGGTGGAGTAACCGACGGAGCGGCTTACCTCACCACCCCGGAAAGAGGCCCACCTGAGCTCTTCGACAAAATTCTACCGGAACGGATCCCGGGATGCCAGCGCCAGCAGGATGATCCCTCATCCAAACAGACCGGCGGCCTCCGATCATCCCCTCTTCTGGGAACAGGTAGGCATGCCCATCTCATCTCTCGCAGATGGTTTGCGGAACCCATCCGGATTTGTTACAATATAAAACCTGGAAGTCAGCTTCCCAAATCCCACGATCCTGGCCAGGAGGAAGGCGCAGTGAGCCTTTCGAAGGAAGAGAAACAGCAGCTGATCGAGATGTTCCGACGCCACGAGGCCGATACGGGCTCTCCGGAGGTGCAGATCGCGATTTTAACTGAGCGGATCCATCGTCTGACCGAACATCTGAAGCAGCATAAGCATGATGAGCACTCCCGGGTGGGACTGCTCAAGCTGGTCGGTAAACGCCGGCGACAGCTGGAATATCTCGCCCGGGTGGATCCTCAGCGCTATCGCATGGTGCTGGAACGGCTGGGCCTGCGGAAGTGAAGCAGCCCTCCAGGCCACGGAGGGAAAGGACCCTTCTGGGCCTCAAAGGCAGCGAGGTAACCCGCTTGTTTCTCCGCCATGACCATGTCGGAGATCACGGGATTGGCTTCCTTTGTGTAGAGAGCCGCGCGGGGCGCCGAAGGTGCCCCGCGCGGCTTCCCAATCGGGGAAAGGGCCATACTGTCTTCTGGATGGAAGCCGAACGGCGCAAGCCTTAATCCTCTGTCCGAGGGAGTGAAACGAAACGTGAGGCGAGAAAAGCATGTTTTCAAAACTGTTGTAGGCGATAAAGAGATTACAATTGAAACCGGCTACTTCGCCTGGCAGGCCAATGGGGCTGTGATCGTCCGGATCGGAGACACGATGATCCTGGCCACGGCCACGATGGCGAAGGAGCCGCGGGAGGGCATCGATTTCTTCCCCCTGAGCGTGGATTTCGAGGAACGGCTCTACGCCGCCGGCCGGATCCCCGGCAGCTTCCAGCGCCGGGAAGGTAAGCCCTCCGAGAATGCCATCCTCACCGCCCGCCTGGTGGATCGACCCCTCCGCCCGTTGTTCCCGAAAGATCTCCGCAACGACGTCCAGATCATCCTGACCAGCCTCTCCGCCGATCCCGAATATCACCTGGATATCCCTTCCATTATCGCCGCCTCCGCTGCCCTGACCATCTCGGATATCCCATGGTCCGGGCCCATCGGCGCAGTCCGGGTGGGATACATCGATGGGCAGTTCGTGATCAACCCGACGGTCAGCCAGATGGAACACAGCCGGCTGGACCTGCGCCTCGCGGGGACAGCGGATGCGGTGATCATGGTGGAGGCGGGAGCGAACGAGATCCCGGAGGACCTGATGGTGGAGGCGATCCGGCTGGGCCATGAGGCCATGCAGCCGCTGATCGCCCTCCAGGAGGAGATGCGGACGGCGATCGGCAAGCCCAAGGCTCCCTACCGCTCCTTCACCATCTCTGAAGAGGTCCGCCAGGCGGTCCGCGCCCGCCTCGATCATCAGATCGCCGAAATCCTGGACACATACTTTGATAAAGACCGGAGGAACGAGGCGCTGGACGAGCTGGAGGAGGAAATCCTCCATGCGCTCTCGGAGTATGAGCAGGCCCAGGTAAAGGAAAGCTTCCACGAGGCGCTGCGGGAGGAGGTCCGCCGCCGGATCCTGGAGGAGGGCCGCCGGCCGGATGGGCGAGGGCCGAAGGACATCCGGCCGATCTGGTGCGAGGTCGATGTGGCGCCCCGCGCCCATGGCTCCGCCATCTTCACCCGCGGCGATACCCAGGTCCTCTCTGTCGCGACCCTGGCCACGCTGGCGGAGCAACAGGAGCTGGACACCCTCGCCCCGGAGGAGACCAAGCGCTATATCCATCACTACAACTTCCCGCCGTTCTCCACCGGCGAGGTTCGGGTGCTCCGCGGCGCCTCCCGGCGGGAGATCGGCCACGGGGCCCTGGCTGAACGGGCGCTGCTCCCGGTGATCCCGCCGGAAGACGAATTCCCCTATACCATCCGGGTGGTAAGCGAGGTTCTCTCCTCTAACGGCTCCACCTCCATGGCCAGCGTGTGCGGCTCCACCCTGGCCCTGATGGACGCCGGCGTGCCGATCCGCAAGCCGGTATCCGGCGTGGCCATGGGCCTGGTGACGGCGGATGAGACTTGGCAGAAATACGTGATCCTCACCGACATCCAGGGGATGGAAGACCACCTGGGCGATATGGACTTCAAAGTGGCCGGCACGGCGGATGGGATCACCGCCCTGCAGATGGATGTGAAGATCCGGGGGCTGCCTTACCACGTGCTGGCCGAGGCGCTGCACCAGGCCCGCGAGGCTCGCCTCTATATCCTGGAGAAGATGCTGGAGGTCCTGCCCGCGCCGCGGCCCGAGCTCAAGCCGCACGCCCCGCGGATCTTCACCGTCCACATCCCGGTGGAGAAAATCGGCGCCCTGATCGGCCCTGGCGGCAAGACCATCCGCAAGATCCAGGAGGAGACGAACACCCAGATCGATATCGAGGAGGATGGGACCGTTCATATCGCCGCCACCAGCCTGGCGGACGCCGAAAGCGCCCGTCTGAAGATCGAAGCCTACGCCGAGGAGCCTCAGGTGGGCAAGATCTACCTGGGGAAAGTCATCCGGATCACCGACTTCGGGGCCTTTGTGGAGATCCTGCCCGGTGAGGTGGGGATGGTTCACATCTCCCAGATCGCCGATCAGAAGGTGAACCGCATCGAGGACGTGGTGCGGGTGGGAGACCAGATCCTGGTGATGGTCACCCACATCGATGAGGACGGCAAAATCCGCCTCTCCCGCCAGGCGGTCCTGGAGGGGCTCTCGGTGGAAGAGGCGCAACAGCGAGACCGCCTGCTTTCCAGCAAGGCGGCGCCCAAAGGCAAAGGCAAGCCGGGTGAGGAACGCCCCCTGGCCGGCCGGGTGAAAATCGTGAAGCGGATATCCGGCGAGCGTTGAGCAGGGAGACAGGCCGTGGTCCTCCTTCGGAGGACTTTCAGGGCCGGGGCGGATGCCCCGGCCCTGACCTTTACATCGGGCGCACCTCGGTTTGAGCCCATTCCTCAAACAGCGTCACCAGGGCCGAGTGATCCAGCTCCCCATGCCCCCGCGTGACCATGGCCCCCAACCATTCGTGGATCAGGGCCGTGAGGGGAAGGCTGGCCCCGACCGCGCGGCCCAGCCCCAGGGCGATCCGAAGATCCTTGTGGTGCAGGCGGATCCGGAACCCCGGTCGGAAGTTTCGCTCCAGGATCCGCTGGCCGTGAACTTCCAGGACGCGGCTGCTGGCGAAGCCTCCGAGAAGTGCCTGACGCACCCTCGCCGGATCCACGCCCGCTTTGGCCGCCAGGGCCAGCGCCTCACTGACGGCGGCGATGGTGAGCGCTACTACGATCTGATTGGCCGCCTTGGTGACCTGGCCCGCGCCCGGGCCGCCCATATAGACGATATTCCGGCCCATCGCCTGGAGGATCGGAAGACAACGCTCGAAAGCCGATACCTCCCCCCCGACCATGATGGAAAGCGTCCCCTGGATCGCCCCGATCTCCCCTCCCGAGACCGGAGCGTCCAGCATGGCGATCCCCCGCTCCGCCGCCTGGGCGGCGAGGCGCCGCGCGGCGATCGGATCGATGGTGCTCATGTCGATCACGATCAGCCCGGGCCGTCCGCCCTCGAAGACCCCGTTGGGCCCGGCCAGCACCTGCTCCACATCCGGAGTATCGGGAAGCATCGTGATCACCACATCGCTGCGTTGCGCGACCTCTTTCGGGGAGCCCGCCGCCTCCGCCCCTTCCGCGGCCAGCTCTTCCACAGGCGCGCGGCTGCGGTTGTAAACCACCAGCGGGTATCCGGCCTTCATCAGGTTGCGGGCCATGGGCTTCCCCATCACGCCCAGGCCGATGAAACCGATGCGCTCCATGGCGGCCTCCGATCGGTGGAGATGGGATCCCCGCTCAACCCTGGGCTTTTCGAGCCGCATTCAGGGCGGCACTCACCCGTGTGGCGATCTCCTCCACATCCCAGCGTTCGCTCATGCTCCAGCGGAGCAGGGGCAGGCCCGCTGCCCGAAACAGCGCCTCCTTGCGGCGATCCCGTTCCCGCCGGGTGGGACTGTGATGCGTGCTGTCGTCCAGCTCGATCCCGCAGACCGGTTCCCAGGAGCGCGGATGCACCAGGAGGAAATCCACCTCGCCGTTCTCCAGCATGGTATACATCTCCCGGGGCAGATGTTCGATGCGGCGGAACACGCGATGAAGGGGAACCCTGGGGAGGATCACCCACCGATCGCCGACGGCCCGCTTCAGCGCCCAGTAGAAGGCAGCCTCGGCGTCCGAGAGCATCCGTCGGATCTGCAAGGAGCCCTCCCGGAGAGCCTCCGGTCTCTTCACAGCCCGAGCCGGCGTTCCCCTCTGGATAGAGGGATTCAACAGCCATACAACGGCGAGGACCAGGAGGAGGCCCAGCCCGCACGCCGCAGCGATCAGGATCCCTCCCAGCTGCTCCATGATCCGACTCCTTGCTGCGGTTTGCCCCGAGGGCTCCGAAGCGCGGATGCGACGATTTCGGCCAGAATTATAACATAGAGCGTTGCTCCTGAGCTTTCTCCCCTAGCATACCGGAGGGAGGCTGGCGATGGGACGCAGGGGATGGTGGCTTGCGGGGATGGGCGTTGCCGCCCTGGGGTATATGGGCGTGCGAGGCCTTCGGGCGCTCCTCGGCTGGAGGCCGGACGCGGCCGAGGAGTTCCTCCGCTGGACCGGACCCACCGCCACCGGGATCGATGTGGGCTCCGGCCGGGTTGATCTTCCGATTTTCTACTACCGGGATGATAGCTTCCTGGGGATCTTCACCGCCGATCGGGAGGCGGTGCGGGCCTTGCTCCCTTCCGACCGCCTTCACCCGGTGATGACCCCCGGCGGCCGGGCGCTGGTGGGGATCGCCGCTTTCCATTACATCCACACCACCATCGGCCCGTATGGGGAGGTGGCCATCGCCCTCCTGTGCACCTATGGACGGCCCGCCCCGCCCGGGCTCCCGGTGCTCCTGGAAAGCCGCTTCCCGGGGTGGGGGGCTTTCATCCTCCATCTGCCGGTGACCACCCGCATCGCCCGGGACGCCGGGCGAGTGATCTATGGCTACGCCAAGTTCCTCGCCGACATGGACTTCGAGAAAACTCCGGCCTTCCAGCGGGTGCGCCTCAGCGAGGGCGACCGTCATATCCTCACCCTGACGGTCCGTTCCGGCGGGCCGGTGATCCGGGACCTGCGCCCGCTGGTGACCTTCAGCGTCCGCGACGGCGCGCTGATCCGCACCACCATCCCGGTCTACGCGGTCTACCAGCTGGGCCTGCGCCCGGGATCCGGCGCGCTGATCCTGGGCGATCACCCGGTGGCGGATCAGCTCCGGAGCCTGGATCTCTCCCCTGTGGCCGTCGCGACGAAGAACTACCTGGTCCGCTACGCCATCCTCCCAGCTGGGGAGGCCATCGACTCGGCGGCGCGGCCGCACGCGCCGTATCCGGGAGCGGATCGCCCCGTGGCCCGTCTCACGGTTCGCTATGGGGAAGCCGCCACGCCGGTGATCATCCATTCCCCTTCGGAAGATCCGGGAGGGCTCCGTGAGCGTTGAAGAAGAAGCGCAGCTCCTGGAGGTCGCGCTCCGCCGCTTCCTCCAGCGGCTGGAGGCCGAGGATCCGGAGGCGGATCCGGCGCGCCGAGAGGCCCTGCTGAAAGAGGCGGAGGCGATCGGTCTGCTTACGGATCCGGATCCCGAAGCACCGGGCTTCGCGACGGGCATCTGGGGGCGCTGGGTGTGGGCGGAACGCCTCGGCCTCTCCCTGCATGTGCTGGCTCGGCTGGGCGAGGCCTGTGCGGGGTTCGCCCTCGCCCTCCACGCCCAGGGGATCGCCTGCGCCGCCCTGGAGGGCGCTCGGGTCTTCCCCCGGGGCACTCGGCTGGCCCTGGGCGGACTGCTGACCGATGGGATCTCCCCGAGCCCCTTCGCCGGGGAGGAGGAGGATGGGCTGCGCCTCACCGGGCCGCATGACCATCTCCTTCTGGAAGGTCGCTCCTGGTTTCTGATCTCGGCCGGCCCTCCCCAGGGCCTCCTGCTCTTCGCCCGCGCCGCAGAGGATTCTTCCTGGGCGCTGATCGCCCTCCCCGCAGACCTCCCGGGGGTCCGACTCGAACCCCTTCCGGAGCGCCTGGGGCTTCGAGGGGCGTGGATGGGCCATCTGCACGCAGGCGGGGTTCTCATCGCTCGGGAGGGTGTCGCCCGGATCCTCGCTCGGGGGGAGGAAGCCCATCGGCGTCTGCGGCGGCTCCTTGCCCTGGACTGGCTGGGCCATGCGGCCATCGCCCTGGGCGTCGCCCGACGGTCCCTGGATCAAGCGCGGGCATATGCCCGGACCCGTTATCAGGGGGGACGCCGGATCATCGCCCATGGGCCGGTGCGCAGCCTGCTGGGGACGGCGGCCGCGGATGTGATGACCCTGGAGCTCCTGTTGAAGGCCCACGCGGAGCAGCCTCTGGCGGCGCTGTCCGAGGACGTCCTGGAACGCTGGGCCGCCATCGCCAAGCTGGCCATCGCCGAGCACGCCTGGCGGGCGGTCTCGAACAGCCTGCAGGTGATGGGGGGATACGGCTATATGGAGGACCACGGCTTGGCCGGGCGCCTGCGGGATGTCTCCACCCTGCGCGTGCTCCACGGGTCGCCCGACCGGATCCGGTTGCGTTACGCCGAGTGATCTTTTTTCTGAGGAACAGGAGGCGCGATGCATCCGGAGCTGCTCGATGCCATTCAGCGCCTGAAGCCCTTGGGGCGCTGGCTGTATGACCATTCCACGGAAACCATGTGGGAGCGGGACACGCGCACGCTGCCCCGGGATCTGCAGCGGCGTCGCCGGGCCTACCGGCGCTTCGCGGAGCAGTTCATTGCGCCCCTCGCCCGGGAGGCGGATCGAGATCCGGAAGGGGTGGATCTCGGGCCGCTGTATCGAGAGGCCGGCCGTCGGGGTTTCCTCTCCGAGGCCGCGCCGTGGCCCATCGGCACCATGCCCTGGCGGGCGATCTCCGGGCGGCATATCTTCCATTTCGCCTTGAAAGCGGAGGAGTTCTGCGCCGCCTGCGGGGGCATCGGGCTGGCGTTACTGTTCCACGACCTGGGGATGGCCCCGCTGTTGCTCTGCGGCGACCTGGGGGTCTGGCGCCGGTGGCTGTGGCCGATCTGCCGCGCCAACCGGCGCGGGGAGATCCGCTTGGTCGCTTATGCCATCACGGAGCCGGAGGCGGGCTCCGATGTGGAGGAGAGCGAGGGCGCCACCTCCGCCCGCTTCTGCACCGTTGCCCGCAAGGTTCGCGGGGGCTATGTGATCCAGGGCCAGAAGGTCTTCATCTCCGGCGGAAGCCGCGCGGACTACGTGGTGGTGTTCGCGGTGCTGGAGCGGGAGGACGGCCAGCCGCCGCGGGTGGATCGGGATTTCACCGCCTTCATCGTCGAGCGGGGACGGGAAGGGTTCCGGACCGGGCGACGGGAGCGCAAGCTGGGCCAGCGGGCCTGCGATGCCACCCAGTTGTTCTTCGACCAGGTGTTCGTCCCGGAGACCCATCGCATCGGGCCGGAGCGCTCGGGCTGGGCCCTGAACCGGAACGTCCTCAATTACTCGCGGGCGGTGGTGGGGGCCATCGCCCTGGGGATCGCCCGTGGGGCAGTGGAGGCCGCCACCCGCTTCGCCCGGGAAACCCGCCTGGGGAACCGCCCCCTGCTGGCGTATCCGGAGGTGCAGGTCGCCCTGGCCGAGCTGTGGGCCCTGACGATGGCGATGCGGGCGATGGTCTGGCAGAGCGCCCGGTATCGACGCCCCGTTCAGGGGATCGCCGCCGCCACCAAAGCCCTGTGCGCCGATCTCGGGGTTTACATCACCACCCGCGCGCTGGACCTGATGGGGGACTGGGGCTACATGCCAGCCTGGGGGGTGGAGAAGGCCCTGCGGGACGTTCGGCTGAACCCGATCTACGAAGGCACCAACCAGATCAACATGCTGGCCCTGGTGGAATCCTTTTGGGCCTCGGATCTGGCCGGCGTCCCTTACCCCCAGATCCCCTCTGAAGATCGCTCATTCGGCCGGAGCCTCTGATCAAGATTAGAATAAAGCGGAAGATCTTCCGGGGATGTGGCGCAACAATGCAACGAGCGGATGACTGGTTGCGGGAGGCTCAGGCCGAATGGCAGGCAGCCCAGGATCTGTTTCGAAACGGGCATTGGTCCTGGTGCTGTTTCACATGCCAGCAGGCGGCTGAGAAGGCCTTGAAGGCATTGGGGGAGCATTTCCGTCATCCTCTGTTCGGGCATAACCTGAATATATTACTGGACGCCCTGGCCGTTTACGCAGATATCCCTTCTGAGATTCGGGAGGCCTGCGCGCGCCTGAACCGCTTCTATATTCCCACCCGTTATCCGAACGCCTTCGACCGGGGCGCACCCGTCGATCAGTTCCTGGAATCGGACGCCCGGCAAGCCCTCCAGGATGCAGCGGAGGTGATTCGCTTTGCAGAATCTTCCATCCGGCCTTCCGGATCAGGAGCGCTTTGAGCGGACTGTTCAGCGGCTCCTCCGAGAGCGGGGAGAAGAGATCGAGTTCCTGGTTCTGTTCGGCTCCATCGCCCGGGGAGACTGGTCCTGGCGCAGCGATTATGATCTCCTCCTGGGCCTTCGGGGGGCAGATGGCCTGCGCCTGATCGATCGAATCCTCCACTTCACCCCGCTCCTTGAGGGGAACGTGGACCTCTTCCCATATAGCCGCCCGGAATGGGAGCGGATGTTCGAAGAACGCCATCCGCTGCTTCTGGAGGCTCTGGACCATGGCATCGTCCTCTGGGATCGCGGGGCCTTCGCCCGGATGCGATCGATCTTCCAACAATGGAAAGCCCGCGGGGAGGTGGAACGCCTGCCCTCCGGATGGCGGATCCGATGGCCCCGGGAGGGAGAATGAGACTACAGCGCTACTTGGGGGAACGGTTCAGCGCGATACGCGCCCATCGGGCGACCTGCGCCATCGCCTCCTCCAGCGAAGGCTGAGGCAGCACCTCGGCGGAGAGCCACCCCCGGTAGCCCGCCTCTCGAAGCGCCTTCAGGACAGACTCAAAATCCAGATGCCCCCACCCGGGCGCCCGGCGGTTGGAGTCCGCGATATGCACATGGAACAGCCGGTCCCCCGCGCGAGCGATGGCCCTCTCCAGGGAAGCTTCCTCTATGTTGGCGTGGAACGTGTCCAGCAGCACGCCCACCTGGGATCGCCCCACCCGCTCGATGAGGGAAAGCGCCTCCTCGACCGTGTTCAACAGGTCCGTTTCGTAGCGGTTTAAAGGCTCCAGCGCCAGTCGAACGGGGTAGGCGGCCCGGTCCGCCAGGCGGGCGATGGCTTCGCTCAGCCATTCGAGCGCCTGGGCCCGATCGACGCCAGCCATCAGGCGCCCGCGGATCAACCCGATGATCACCAGGCTTCCCCATTCCGCCGCCAGCTCCAGGTGGGCCTCCAGCCGGGCGAGGGCTGCCCGGCGCACGGCGGCATCCGGATGGGTGAGGGATAACCCTTCCTCGACCCACGCCTGACCGGTGCCGATGGCCGGGACCCGCAGTCCATAGCGTTCCAGGAGGGCCCGCAACGGTGAAGCCGGGACGGTCGCCGGATCCCGAACGGCCAGTTCCACCCCGGCGTATCCCAGCGCCCGCAGCTGCGCCAGGGTGGCCTCCAGCTCCTCGATGGCGGCAACGGCTTCAAAGCGGGTAGGTTGCCAGGAAAGCACAAACGCCAGCGGCCATCCCATCCCTTCAAACCCCTGCGTAAGCGTTGAATCCCCCGTCGATCGGCACCACCACCCCGGTCACAAAAGCGCTGGCCGGAGAAGCCAGCCAGATCACCGTGCCGATCAGATCCTCCGGATCCCCGAACCGACCCATGGGCGTATGATCCAGGATCGCCCGGCCTCGAGGGGTCAGGTTCCCATGCTCATCCAGGAGCAGATATCGATTCTGCTGGGTGAGGAAGAACCCCGGGGCAATGGCGTTCACCCGGATCTTTGGGGAGTATTCCTGGGCCAGATGCACCGCCAGCCACTGGGTGAAATTGCTCACTGCCGCCTTGGCCGCGGCATACCCCACCACACGGGTCAGAGGGCGGAAGGCCGCCATGGAGGAGACGTTAATAATGACCCCCTCGCCCGCCTCGACCATCTGTCGGGCGAAAACCTGGCTGGGGAGGATCGCCCCGCCGAAAAGGTTGAGGGCCACCACTTTCTCCAGGGCCTCCAGGGGCAGATCGAAGAACGATCGTTCCGGCCCGACGGTGGCCTCCGGCATATTCCCCCCGGCCAGGTTGATCAGGATGCTCACCGGCCCCGCCTCCTGCCGGACCCGTTCCGCGACCGCCTCGATCTCCGCCCGGTTGAGCACATCCATCCGGTAGCCGCAAGCCTCCAGGCCCTCCGCCTGCAACTCCGCCAGGCGGCCCTCCAGAGGATGGATATCGGTGAGCACCAGGCGGGCCCCCGCCCGGCCCAGGCCGCGAGCGATCGCGCCGGCCAGAACCCCAGCACCCCCCGTCAGCAAGGCGACTTTCCCCTTCAGGGAAAACAAGGTTTCCAGATAGCTCATCAGGTTCCTCCTGAACGCCTCGCCTTCGGAAATTGGAAAGAAGAGAGCTCCCTTCCCCGTCCATGAGATACTTTCTCAATCCAGCCACTCCGTATGGAAAACGCCGGGCCGATCGATCCGCTCGTAGGTATGGGCCCCGAAGGCATCCCGCTGGGCCTGGATGAGGTTGGCCGGCAACCGGGAACGGCGCATGGAGAGCACATAATCCACGGCCGTGCTCAGCGCGGGCATCGGGATCCCCGCCTCGAAAGCCCAGCGCAAGATCCGCCCGGCCGCCGGCAGGCGCTGCTGCAGCTCGGCCCGGAAGCGCGCGCTGAACAGAAGATGCGGATCCTCCGGGTCCTCCCGCACGATCTCCCGAAGGAACCCCAGCCAGCGGGCGCGGATGATACAGCCGGCCCGCCAGATCCGCAGGACCTCCGCTCGATCCGTTCCATAGTGATAGACCTGAGAGGCTTCGCTTAGCAGCCAGAGCCCCTGAGAGAAAGCCGCAAGCAACACCAGATTCAGCGCCGCCTCCAGATCCGCCAGGATGCCTTCTGAGGAAGACCCGGGACGCGGATCCGGCCATGGGAACCCGGCCCCGATTCGCTCCCGATCCGCCTTGAAATGGGAGAGGGTCCGCGCGATCACCGCCGCGGTGAGGGTGGGAACGGGCACGCCCAGCTCCAGCGCGCTCTGGGCCGCCCACCGCCCTGTCCCTTTCTGCTCCGCGCGATCCATGATCCGCTCCACCAGTGGTTCCCCGCTCTCGGGATCCCGGTAGCGCAGGACGCGGGCGGCCAGCTCCGTGAGGAAGGCGTTTAACGTCCCCTCGTTCCAGCGCTCGAAGGTTTCCGCGATCGCTTCGACGGGCATCCCCATGGCCGTCTTCATAAAATCATAGGCCTCGGCGATGCCCTGCATGAAGGCGTATTCGATGGCGTTATGCACCATCTTCACGTAATGCCCGGCCCCGCCCCGACCCATATAGGCGCAGCAGGGGCCCTCCTCGCTCTGCGCGGCGATACCGATGAGCATCCCCTCGACCATGGCATAGGCTTCAGGGGACCCACCCGGCATGATCGAGGGGCCCAGCAAGGCCCCTTTCTCCCCCCCGCTGATCCCCACCCCCAGGAACCGGATCCCATGGGCGGCCAGCTCCTGCATGCGACGTTCGGTATCCGCGTAATGGGAGTTTCCGCCATCCATCACCAGATCCCCCGGCTCCAGGAGGGGAAGCAACGCCTCGATCATCTGATCCACCGCCGACCCGGCCTGGACCATCAGCAGGATCCGGCGGGGGCGTTCCAGGCACTGCACGAATTCCTGCAGGGTGTAGGCGGGGATGATCGGCTCGTCCCGCACGCGATCCCGCAGGAACGCCTCGGTCCGCTCCCGGGTCCGGTTGTAGACGCACACCCGGAATCCGTGCCGCGCGAAATTCAGGGCCAGGTTCTGGCCCATCACCGCCAGACCGACGATCCCGATCTCGCCACTGTTCCGCATGATCGTTTGCTCCGTGGGGGACAAATCTTGGTATTACACCGAATTTACGGACGCTCACCACATGGAGCAAGACTACCGGGAACCCCACCCATGAACGCTCCATCCGGCTGCCAAATATACGAGCAAACACCCACTTGCGCGTTTGGGCGCGAGCGGAACACAACCCGGGCCTCATCGGAGGTCCATGGCCTCCTGATGGCGGCGGAACGCCGCCTCCAGATCCTCCAGCAAAGCCTGAAAGCGCTCGAACTGCCGCTCATATGTGGGAACCCAATCCGCCACCGGTTCGTAGATCCGCACGGGCATCTCCCGGACCGCGGATCGCAGATCCGGGGCCGCGCCGATCGCGAACCGGGCCAGGGCAGCGCTTCCTGTCAGAGCCGGCTCCAGAACCTCCGGGATCTCCACCGGGATCTGGAGCACGGAAGCCAGGATGCGCACCCAGAGGGCCGAACGGGTTCCCCCGCCGCCCGCCCGAAGCCGAAATGGGGGCAAACCGCTGGCCCGCAGCGCCTCCAGGATCAGCCGGAGGGCGAAGGCCACGCCTTCCATAGCGGCCCGGATGAGATGCCCCCGGCTGTGATGAGCCCGCAAGCCGAAGATCACCCCGGAGGCCAGATGGCTGATCCCTGGATACCGCTCGCCAGTTAAAAAGGGAAGAAACAGAAGCCCGGTCGGCCTCCCGACGGCCTCGGCCAGAGCATCCTGTTCCGCATACTCCAGGCCCAGCAATGCCTCCCGCAACCACCGCAGAACGCCTCCCGCGTTGTTAATGGCCCCGCCCGGAAACCAGCGACCTCCGGCCAGATAATACGTCTGCAGGCGCATCTGCGGAAAGCGATCCAGAATCGGGCGATCGGCGACCAGACGGATCATGGCCGTGGTCCCCAGGTTCATCGCCCCGACACCGGACGCCACAGCCCCCAGTCCCAGGCCCACTGCTCCCCCATCATAGACTCCCGCGATCACCTCCACGTCCGGGCGGAGGCCAAGCGCCCTGGCGGCTTCGGGGCGCAAGGGGCCGATCCGGGTTTCTGGAGGGACCACCTCCGGCAGGCGATCTTCCGTCAGCTCCACAAGGGAGAGGATCTCGGGATCCCATCGGAGAGTGTGCACATTCATCAGCTGCGTCGCGGTAGCCAGGGAGGGCTCCGTCAGGAACCTTCCCAGAAGACGGAAGAGGAGGAAATCTTTCGCCCCCACAAACCAGCGGGCCTGATGGAAGATCTCCGGCCGGCGAACCCGAAGCCATTCCAGCTTGGCCAGCGGATATTGAAAGAGGGGCGGGCACCCGGTCCGCTGGTAGATCCTTCCGATATCCATACGGGCCAGCAACCCCGGGAACGTCTCCTGGGGCCGGGTGTCCAGGAGGGTCATCATCCCCATCAAGGGGCGACCCGCCGCATCGACCGGCATCAGGCCGAGCTGATAAGCGGAAAGGACCAGCCACCGGATCTCATCCGAGGCCTCTCCAGCGGCCTCCCGCACGGCCTCCACCCATTGATCCCACAGGATCTCCGGGTCATGCTCTGCCCGTCCGGTCTCGTCCCGGATCAGCGGGAGCTCCCGGACGACCACCTGATGGAGCTGCCCATCCCATCCGAAGCGCCCGGCCTTGAGATGGGTGGTGCCGATATCCACCGCGAGAATCTGGGCCATATCTGCGGTTCCCTCATGACTCCGGGGGGATTACTTCTGAAACGCCCGGGCGCGGGGAAGGACTTCGGGGTTTACCACTTCCTCCGGGATCTCCCCTCGCAGCACCCGCTCCACATCGGCGATCACCTTCTCCCCCATACGCCGGAGCGTCTCGTGGGTATAAGCGGCGATGTGGGGGACGATCAGCACATTGGGGAAACGGAGAAGGGGATGATCCGGGCCGATGGGTTCCCCTTCCACCACATCCAGGGCGGCCCCGGCCACGCGCCCGGATTCCAGGGCCGCCATCAGCGCGGTCTCATCGATGAGCTCCCCCCGCGCCGTGTTCACCAGGATCACCCCCGGCTTCATCGCTGCGAAGGCCTCGTGGGAGAGCATATGGAAGTTTTCCTCGGTGAGGTCCGCATGCAGCGAGATGATGTCGGCCTCCCGGAGCAGTTCCTCCAGAGCCACAGGCTCTGCCCCCGCCTCTCGAATCGCTTCGGAGGGCACGCCGGGATCGAAGGCCAGAACCCGGGCGTGGAAGCCCCGCGCCAGGATCTCCCCTACCCGGCTTCCGATGTTCCCGAAGCCGATGAGCCCTACGGTCTTGCCCCGAAGCTCCCATCCGACAAAGGCCGCCCGCTCGGCCCAGCGTCCCTCCCGCACGGCGGCGGCGGCCTCCGGGATCCGACGGAGGACGGCGAGCAGCAGGGCGATCGTCAGCTCCGCCACAGCGTCCCGCTCCATCCAGGGGGTGACCCGGGTCACCAGCACTCCGTGGGCGGTTGCGGAAGGAAGGTGGATGTTATCCACCCCGATGCCGTGGCGAGCGATCAGCCAGGTCTCATCCTTGTGGGCGAAGAACTCAGGGCCGAACCGTGGGGTGACGCTCACGATGAGGATCTGGAAGCCGCGGAGCCCCGCCGCCAGGGACCGGCCGTCGATCTGCGAGGGGAAGTCCAGCCGATGAACCTCTCCCATGGCGGCCAGGCGCTCCAGGTGTTCCGGGAAGTGTCGACCGAAGCTGCTGGAGTTCACGACGGCGATGCGCGGTCGCACCGCGGGCGCTCTCCTCACAGAGGATGGGAAGGTCTCGTGTCTTCTGCCGATGCGCACCCGGGCGAGGGCAGGCGATAAAACGCTCCCTTGACCTCCGGGCTATTTTAGCAGGGTTTCCAGATGGCGCTCCAGGTTCTCCCGGACGGCGGCATCGTGTTCCGCCTCGTGGCTTTCCAGGAGCTCCCGGATCGCCATCCCACGCTCGCGCAGCAATACGCCATAAGAGATATGGAAGAGCTGTCGCACCGCGCGATCGGCCAGCGCAGCTTCCGGATCGCCGGGAAGAGCGGTGGGGAGGTCCTCCGGCCGCAACGCGATCGGGTAATCCCGGCGGCTTTCCTCCAGATGCGCGCGGGCGATGGCGTAGAGCTCAGCGAAGAGCTCCGGGCGCACACGGGCAATGACCCGCACCGCCTGCAGCCATGTGGTCCCCGAGGTTTTCACATGGAAACATCCACCCGTCGCCTCCCGGAAGATGGAGAGGATACGGAACTTCTCGCTTCCGGAGTGGAGGCTCAAGCGATGGCCGCCGAAGGCCCGGGCCACCGCCGCATGCAGGGTCACGGCGCGGGCAAAGCGCGCCACGTCTCCTTCATAATCGACCGCCTTCTCGAAGATCCCCGGGAACCGGGGGGCCAGGCTCCAGAGAGCGGCTCCTCGCCGTTGCAGATACACGGCGATGAAGGCGTGGGCTTCCGGAGGGGTTTCCTCCTCCGTCTCGTCCACCGACACCTCCAGGTCGGCCTCGATCCCCTGATCGCGGAGGATCCCGGCCCAGCGAACCACGTCCTCGAGGGCCGGCGTATACCGGCAGGCCGCCTCATGCAGGGCAGATTCCTGGAGGATCCAGGAGCCCCTCGGCGTCTCGATCCGACGTCCGGCCAGCTCGGCAACCACGGATCGGGCACGGGCGGGGAGCTCCTCCCAGGGGTGGGGGCCCCGGGCCAGAGCCCGGCGGAGGTCGAAGGTGTAAAGAGAGTAACCGGCGGCGGCCGCCGCGTGGAGCTGCTCCTCCTCCTGCAGGTGATCGGCATCCGCTCCGAAAGGACCCGTGTAGCCGGCCTCCAGCACCCCCCATGCGGCATCCAGCAGGACGGACTGGAAATCCCGGCCGGTGCGGGCCAGCTCCCGGGGCGACTGCTGGGCCAGCACGGGGAAGACCGGGTATCGTCGCATGGCCGCGATCTGAGCAGCGGTCGCTATCCCCAGGCGATCCCCAGCCCCGAAGGACGCCGGCCGGTCGCAGCGCTGGGGGGTCAGCGACAGCACATGCCGAAGCGCGAGATAGTTCTCCCATATCCAGGGATAGAGATTCACCCGATAGCGGCCCACGGGGATCGGCTCAGGGAGCAGCGGGGCGACCAGGGGCGGAAATCCCACCTCGCTCGCCCACCCTACCGCCCTCCTCCCAGGACCGCGCGCGGCGAACACCCAGCCCCGTCCGGGGATCTCCCGAAGCGAGCCGGGCAGGAGACGAAATCCGCGCTCCCGCAGCGCGTCGCTGAGCATCTCTGCGCAGGGGTTCACCCATCCTCCATGCAACGATATTTCGATCCGCTCAGCGCAAGCCGCCTTCACATCGGATAATGCAGCTCATACAGGCTCCGCCAGCCGGGCTCGAAGGGCATCTTGAGGTAGGGCTCCAGCATCTCCCGTTCCCGCTCGGTCACCCCCTCCAGCGGCGGAAGCTTCCCCGGTGGGAAGGCCTCCAGGATGTCCCGCACCAGCTTCTCCAGGTAATTTAGCAGTTGCTCCACCCCCGGCTTCGCCTTCTCCGCGCTGGCCAGGGTTGCCTTCCCCACCACGCCCGGCTGGTAGGCCTTGACCTCGATCGGCCGCAGGCCCACCTGCGCATACCAGGCGATGGGTTTGCGCAGCAGATTCCCCGCCTTATCGATGTGCTCGCTGTCCGTGGGCAGGAAGCTGTAAGGCTCCGTGTCCACCGCATCCTCCATGCGAATGAACTCGGGGAACAGGGCCAGGCTCCAGCTGGTCTCCACCTCATCCCCGTGAATGAAATGGGTCTCGTAGGGGCCGCCCTCGGATTTCAGTTTGAAGTGATCAGGGATGGCGTGATACCAGTTGACGTTGACGATGATCGCCGGCACCTTGTAGATCTTGGCGAAACGGTGGATGGCGATAGGGATCACATATTCCTGCCCATGGCCGTTCAGGATGATCTGCTTGCGGAAGCCCGCGTTCCAGAACCCGGCGATGATCGCCGTCAGCATCCCGACGAACACATCCTCGGGCACCACGATGGTCCCCGGCATTCCCATGTGGTGATAAGGGTGGGAGCCGAACCACAACGGCTGGCTCACCGTGCACCCGGTGCGCAGGGCCACCTGTTCGGCCATCCGGGTGACCAAGAAGACGTCCTCCCCGTAGGGCGCGTGGGGGCCGTGGGCCTCCGTCGCGCCCACCGGGATGATGATCAGGTCGTTCTGCTTCAGGCGCTCCATGACCTGCTTGCCGGTCATGTTCTGGAAGTAAATCCCCGTTGGCCGATCCATATGGCCGCCTTCCGGCGGGATCTGCCACTTGCTCATCGCGAGAACCTCCGCCTGTTGGTGTTGGGATATCCGCCGCTGGTCTTCATTCAGGGGGGCAGGATGGCCGCCCCTCACCCGGGCACCATCATCACCTTCACCGCCTCTCCCCGGCGCAAATGCTCCAGCCCCTCCCCGAAGCGGGAGAGCGGCAGGCGGTGGGTGACCAGCGCCTCGGGATGGATCACCCCACGCTCCAGCATCTGGATGGCCAGAGGGAAAGTGTGGCGGCCGACATAGCTGCCCACCACCCGGATCTCCCGACGGGTAATGTCATACTGGGCGATCTCCGCCCGGGCCCGGGCGTTCATCCCGAAGAGGATCACCGTCCCCCCCGGCCGCACCAGGCGCAGGGCGGTCCCGATCAACGATCCCACCGCATCCACCACCACATCCGCCCCGATCCTGGTGACCTCCCGAACCAGCCCCTCCAGATCCTGCTCCCGGGGGTCCACCGCCCAATCCGCCCCCGCCCGCCGCGCGAACTCCCGGCGGAACGGCGCGACGTCCGCCGCGACCACGCTCGCGGCCCCGCCCGCCCGGAGGACCTGAATGAACAGCAGACCGACCGGCCCGCAACCCAGCACCACCGCATGCTCCCCCGGATGCAAACGGGCCTGAAGGGTTCCGCCTACCACCGTGGAAAGCACTTCGGTGAAGATTGCTCGCTCCAGGGGGACCTCCGGGGAGATCGGAAAGAGGGCCCGCGCGGGGGCCACCTCATAAGGGGCCAGGCCTCCGTCCAGGAAAATCCCCAGCGTGGTGAACCGTTCGCAATGGTTGAAGAGACCCCGCTGGCAGAAAGGGCAAACCCCGCAATACAGATTCGGCGCCACCGCCACCCGATCCCCCGGCCGCAGATGGGCCGCCGCCGGACCGACCTCCACGACCCGGCCGATCACCTCGTGGCCCAGGATCACCCCCGGGGTCGCGGGATGGCCCGGCGGCACCTCCAGGATGTGCAGATCGGTGCCGCAGATCCCGCAGGCCTCCACCTGAAGGAGGACGTCATCCGGGTTGCGCAGGGAAGGGACCGGCCGCTCCTCCAGCGCCCACCGTCCTTCTCCGAGGAACACCACCGCCGGCATCCGTTCGGCCATGCCGGTATCCTCCGATCAGGCGGTCGCGGCGGCCGCCGGCTCGGCTTCCGGCACCGCCCGCAGATCCGGCTTGATCGTGATCTTCGCGTCAATCCGCTGGCTCAGCCGCTCCACCGCTTCCACCGCCCGATCCAGGGGATAGCGGGCGGTGATGATGCGGGTCATATCGATCAACCCGGCGGCCATCATCCGGATCACGCTGGGGAAGATCGCATCGCCCGAATGGCCCTGGGAGCCGAAGATCTGCCCCCGTCGCACCTGCAGGACCTCCAGATAGAGCGGCACCCGTTCGGCGGCTCGACCGATGATCACGATCCGCCCGTTGATGGCCATGGCTTTCTCCATCTCTGGCAACGTCCGCAGGGGCGCCCCCGCCGCCTCCACCAGCACATCCGCCCCTTCCCCGCGGGTCACTTCCCGGATCGCCTCGCGGGGCGCCACCTCGCGGGGGTCGAAGGCCGCATCCGCGCCCATCCGCAGCGCCATCTCCCGCCGCGAAGGGCTCACGTCAAACGCGATCACCTTCCCGGCGCCCGCCGCCCGGGAGAGGGCGATCGCCGCCAGGCCGATGGGCCCTGCCCCGAAGACCGCCACATAGGCTCCGGGGCGGAACCCGCCCGCGCGGACGAAGATCCCGTTGTAGGCCACACTGGTCGGCTCCACCAGGGAACCCGCTTCGTAAGCCCTGTCGACATCTCCATAACGCTCGGCAATGGCGTCGATCTTCCAGCAGTATTTGGCCTGGACCGCCACATACTCGGCCATGGCTCCGGGCACCGTGAACCCCAGCTCCTCCAGGTTGGTGCAGTGGTTGAAGAAGCCGCTGCGGCACGGCGTGCACACCCCGCACCACAACATCTCTTCGGAAGTCACCATGTCCCCCGGCCGCAGATCCCGCACCTCCTTCCCCACCGCGACCACTTCCCCGGAGAACTCATGGCCTGGGATCACCGGGAACCTCACCAGGCCGGGATACAGGATGTAGCCCTCGGCATCGGTCTCATAGAAATGGAGATCCGACCCGCACACCCCACAGGCCTTCACGCGGATCACCACCTCCTCCGGGCCCGGCGTGGGGTCCGGGACCTCCTGGATGGAGAAACGAGGATACCGCCAGACGCTGGCCCCGGTGATCGCCTTGCCGGTCTCCCGCTCCCAGTCCGAGAGCGGATAACCCGGACGCGGGTCCCACTGGGCCTCCACCACCACGGCTTTCATGGCTTTCCCTCCTCAGGAAGGGTGATCCCGCCGGCGATGAGCTCGGCGACCATCTCCGGCGAGATATCCGTTTTGCGGAAATCCCCGATCTTGCGGCCATGGCTTAAGATGACCAGGCGATCCGCCACGGGATAGACGTGATAGATGTTATGGGTGATGAAGATCACCGAGAGGCCCCGCCGGCGGACCTCCTCCACATACCCCAGCACCTTGCGGGTCTCTTTGATCGAGAGGGCGGAAGTGGGTTCGTCGAGGATCAGCAAGCGCACGCCGAAGTGAAGGGCGCGGCCGATGGCGATCGATTGCCGTTCCCCGCCCGATAGCACGGAGACGGGCTCCCACACCGAACGGACCCGGATGCCGATCTCCTCCAGCACCCGGCGGGTGACCGCTTCCATCTCCCGCATATTCAGGAACGAGAAAGGCCCGACCCGCTGCACGGGCTCCCGGCCCAGGAAGAAATTCCGGGCGATGCTCATCATCTCCACCAGGGCCAGATCCTGGTAAACCGTCTCAATGCCCAGCGCCCGCGCCTCGCGAGGCGAGCGGAAGCGAACCGGACGGCCCTCGAAATAGATCTCGCCGGCATCCGGCGGATAGACCCCGGTGAGGATCTTGATCAGCGTGGATTTCCCGGCCCCGTTATCCCCCAGGAGGCCCACCACCTCCTGATAGCCCACCGCGAAATCCACCCCGGCCAGGGCCTCCACACCGTCGAACCGCTTGACGATCCCCCGCATCTCCACCAGCCAGCGTCCTTCGCTCATCAGCGCCCTCACCCCGATCGCCGGATCCGCAGATTGATGATCACCGCTCCGACCAGGACCAGCCCGATGAACGCCCGATACCAGTAGGCCGGCGCGCCCGCCAGCACCAGGCCGTTGCGGACCATCCCTACGATCAGCGCCCCGAGCACTGTGCCGATCACACTGCCATAGCCCCCCGTGAGCAGGGTCCCGCCCGTCACCGTGGCCGCGATGGCTTCCAACTCCACCCCCTCCCCCCGCAGGGGATCTACCGACCCGAAGCGGCTGAACTGGATGATGCCCGTCAGGCCCGCCAGAACCGCCGTCAGGATGAACCCGACCTGTTTCACCCTTGCCACCTCCACCCCCAGGGCCCGGGCCGCCTGGGGGTTGCCCCCCGAAGCGAAGATCGCGTTGCCGAAGGGCGTGCGGGTGAGCACCAGGGTGGCGATCAGGGCCACACCCAGGAACCAGAGGGCCGAGGCGTGGAAACCGCCGGGGAGCCGGCCGGAGAGGACAAACATCAGCAGGGATTGCTCTTCGTAGGCGATGGGGAACCCCCCGGTCACCGCCAGCAGCACCCCTCGCCAGAACATCATGGATCCCAGGGTGACGATGAACGAGGGCAGCCGGCCGCGGGTCACCACCCAGCCGTTCAGCGCGCCGATCGCCGCGGCCAGAGCCAGGGCCGCGAGAAACGCGAGGAGATGCGGGATCCCCGCCCGGGCCATCAATGCGAACACCATCGCCGAGACCCCCAGCACGGATCCCACCGAGAGATCGAACTCCCCGGCGATCATCAACAGCGTGACGCCCACCGCCACCAGCCCCAGCTCGGCGGCGATGGTCATAATCCCGGCCAGGGAGCCCAGGGTGAGGAAGTGAGGGGCCACAATGGCAAAGCCGAAAAAGACCGCGAGGAAACCGGCCAGCGCCCCCACCTCCGGGTATCGCCGCAGCTCCGCCAGCGTAATCCCTCGCGCCCACAGACGGGTCCGCGCCTGCCCGCGCGCCTCAACGGCTTGTGGGTCCATTGCGGAAGCGCTCCGCCATCCTTTCATTCGGATCTGCGCCATCAGGCCCCGATCGGGAAGACCGGAGGCCTCCCCTCGTTCCCTATCCTCTCCTCATTCCTCGCCCTTCCGGCCACAGAGGGAAAGCCGGAAACATCCATGCGGGCCGGGCCGGCGTCCGAAGGCGATCGGCCCGGCCCACTAAGCCGTTCGAGAGGTCCGACAGATGCGCGCTTCGCCCCACGCCCAGGACCGGGGTTTAACGGATGCCCTGCTTGATCAGCGCCTCCACCAGGCTCACATTGTCCTTATCCACAAAGCCCGGCCCGGTCAGCACGTCGTTGGCCGGGCGCAGCCCGTATTTCTTGTAAAGATAGAGCCAGGTGATGGCCATGTAGCCCTGCAGGTATTGCTGCTGATCGATGGCGAACAACGTCACCCCCTCCTTGATCGCCGACAGCGTCCCGGGGTGCAGATCAAACGTTCCGTGGAGCACCTTGCCGACCAGGTTGTTTTCCTTCAGGAACTTCACCGCCGGGTCCGTGCCCAGGGGGCCGAGGGTGAGGAGGGCATCCGTATCCGGGTTGCGGGTGAAGTAAGCCTTCAGGGCCTCCACCGCCTTGGTGGGATCCGTGCCGATATCCAGCTTCTCCACCGGCACGTTCTTCCCTTTCATCCCATCCAGGAAGCCCTGGCAGCGGGCCTCCAGGCCCACGTGGCCGACCTCATGAATGGCGCAAACGGCCCGCGTGGGTGTGCGCACAGCCAGCATCCGCTGGGCCGCCCGGAGCCCCCCTAGATACTCATCCATGCCGATGTAGAACATATAGGGGATGCGCTCGCCCTCCGGGCGCGGATCCGCGACATTGATGGCCACCACCGGGATGCCCTGCTGGATCGCCCGGCGCAGCGGCTCATCCAGGGCCTTGGGGTCCGTGATCGTCACCGCCAGTCCGTCCGGCTTGGCGGCGATGGCGCTGTTGAGGAGGTTCACCAGTTCCTGAACGGAGAACTTCTCCGGTCCGAAGTATTTGGCCTCCACCGGGTAGACCTTGGCGGCGTCGTTCATCCCTTTGATCACTACCCCCCAGAAGGGATCCGCGGGGCCCCCATGGGAGACGATATAGAACGTGAACTCTTTCTTCGGAGGGGTGGCGGCGGGCGTGGCCGGAGCACAAGCGCCCAGCAACAGACCCAGAATCAGGAAGAGAGGGATCCATCGGCGGACGACGCGAATCATGGCAACCTCCTTTCAGCCAGAAGATGGGGGGCGATCGGAACAGCGCTTTCCAGGGGCGGGCCGCAGGAGGCGCGCTCCACCAGGCGGCAGGGCAGCCGCAGATGGGCCGGCGTTCGCTCCCCTTGAAGCAACCGCAACAGCACGCTCATAGCGGTCCGCCCCATCTCATACTTGGGCTGGGCGACAGTGGTCAAAGGGGGCTCCGTGTAGGCGGCGAAGAGGATATCATCGAAGCCGATGATGGAAAGATCCTCGGGGACGCGCAGGCCGGCCGCGCGGGCAGCCCGCAGAGCCCCAATGGCCGTCATATCGTTGTAGCAGAACACGGCGGTCGGCCGGCGCGGGACCTCCAGCAGGCGCCGGATCCCCCATTCACCCCCTTCCGGCCGGCCGTTCCCCTCCACGATCCAGGCGGGATCTACGGAGAGGCCGGCCTGCGCCATCGCCTCCTGATAGCCGGCCAGACGCTCCCGATTGGAGCGCGCTGTCGGCGGGCCGGCGATGTAGGCGATGCGGGTGTGGCCCAGCCGCACCAGGTAGGAAACCGCCTCCACGGCCCCCTGACGGCTGTCCGAGGCCACGGAATAGATAAAGGGCTCCTCCCGCTGGTTGTTGATCAGCACGATGGGAACGCCCAGGGCCTCCAGGTGGGGAAGGTAAAGGTCTCCGACCCGGGAGGAAGCCACGATCACCCCCTCCACCCGGCTCTCGGCCAGGGCCCGCACCGCCGCCATCTCCCGCTCGGGATCCGCATTGGAGGTGGCCAGGAACAGGCGATAGCCCGCCTCCAGGGCCACCTCCTCCACCCCACGGACGATCTCCGCCAGGAAGGGATCCGCCAGGGTGGTGATGACCAGGCCGATGATGGAGGTGCGGGTGGTGACCAGGCTCCGCGCCGCGGCGTTGGGCACATAGCCCATCCGCGCCGCCAGCCGGCGGATCCGCTCGGCGGTGCGCGGATTGACCAGGGGGCTCCCCCGCAACGCTCGCGAGACCGTGGAATGGGAGACGCCGGCCTTTCGAGCGATATCCTTGATCGAAACCCGCCGGGAAGCGCGTCGACCCATCGAGGGGCTTGCACACGTGTGCAATTTGCTTCCAATGATATCCAGGGCGGCCGATTCTGTCAAGGGGTTGCGGCGTCATGGCTTCCCGGTCTTCCAGGAGAGCCCGCTGTCAGAGGGCGGGGGAAAAGCCCGGAGGAGATATATAGGGAAGCGATATCGTTCGGCGCCGCGCGGACTACCCGTGCGGCGCGGGGGCCACCAGCACGCCCGGGTTCATGATCCCGGCCGGATCCAGGGCCGTCTTCACGCGCCGCAGGAGATCCAGAGCCAGGGGGCCATGCTCGGCGACCAGGAACGATCGGAAATCCCGTCCCGTTCCATGGTGATGGGTGATGGTCCCCCCGCACCCCAGAAACGCCTCCAGGGCCGTCTGCTGGAGATCCCGCCACGCCTCGTGTAGCGCTTCCCGGGGTGGACGGGCGAAGAAAGTAAAATACAGGGCGCATCCGTCCGGATAGCCATGCGTCACCCGACACATCACCCCACCGACCGGCGACCAGCGATCGATCCGCTGGAGCAATCGCTCCCGCACGGTCCGCACGGTTTCCTCCACCCGGGGCCACGGCACAGCGGTCTCCACCGTATCCAGGAGCAGGCCGAAATCGATCATGACATCGCGCCAGTAAGGCTGTTCGAAGTAGGCCCGTTTCCACGTCTCCACGGCCTCGGGCGCTGGAATGCCCCCCGCCCGTTCGATCCATCGGAGGGCCGAACGCCATTCCGCCTCCGCCCGATGCACATCCTCGGGATCTTCGATCTCCAGGCTGATGTGCAGCAAGGCGCCCGGTTCCAGCGGACGACCGGCGAGGACGGCGCTGATCGCTACCTCATATTCATCGAGCAGACGGAGGACGGCCGGCATCAAGCCCGCCTGCAGAATCCGCCGCATGGCCTCCAGACCGGCCGAGAACTCCGGGAAACGAAAACCGCCCGCCCGCTTGGCGACCGGCGGCCGCACCGCCCGCACCACCGCCTCGGTGATGAATCCAAACGCCCCCTCGCTCCCCATCATCCACGACCGCACATCCGGCCCCGAGGCCGAGGCGGGCACCTCCCGGGTCTCCAGAACCCCGCGGGGGGTGAGCACGCGCAGGCTTTCCACGCGATGCTCGATCCTTCCCCACGCGGTGGAGAAATGCCCCGCCGCCCGCGTCGCGATCCAGCCCCCCAGCGTCGACATCGCGAAGGACTGGGGATAATGCCGGAAGGCCAGGCCATGCGCCCGCAGCGCTTCCTCCAGATCCGGCCCGCGAATCCCCGCCTGCACCCGAACCCGACGGCCGGAGGGATCAAGGAATCGAATTCGATTCATCCGGGCGAGATCCACCGAGAGGACCCCCTGGAAGCCAGGGGGAACAGCGGGCTCCACCCCGCCAACGACCGAGGTCCCGCCTCCATAGGGAATGAGCGCAATGGATCGGCGCTCGGCAACCTCCATCAGGCGGAGGAGATCCGCTTCATCCTCTGGATAGGCCACCGCGTCGGGGAAACCGAGATCCCGCCCGGTCCGCAACCGCACCAGATCCCCGAAACTCCGCCCGGCTGCGTGCAGCGCCCGCTCATCATCCGTGGCCAGGAGGGTGCCCTGAAAACCCGGGATCTCCAGGGCGATGCGGGATGGAGGAACCTGAAGGGACTCCAGGGGGACGGGCGGCTGGTAATCCTCCGGGGAGACCCGCAGCCATGGCTCCACCGCTTTCAACCAGCGGGCGACCCGCTCCGCCGGGATCCCTTCCCCTTCATACCCCCAGCCGTTCCATTTCCGCAGGCGATCCGGCATGCCAGGCCCTCCGAGCTGGCGCTTCGCCCGTGTAAATGATCAATGGGTGAGGATACAGGCCGCATCGATAGAATCCGCTTCAGCGGCGACTACAGGTTAGAGCGAAAGCTCCTCCTACCGGTCTCCAGAGGAGGGGGGTGAGGGCAGCAGGCGGCCCCCGGCAGATGACTCGAGTCGCCCCTCATGGGCCTTCGGCCGGGAGGCCCGCAGAGGCCGATCTCCCGAAAGAAGCCTCCACCTCCAGGGCACTGGAAGGGGTCCCGAGCGGCTTCCGATCCTTCGCATCATGGATCGAGGATGGAGGACGGGCGGCCAAGCCAGCCATGTCCCCTTCCCCTCTTCTTCCCCTTCCGCGTATCCACCTGGACGTGCGGATGGGCGGTGATGCCCGAACGCGTAATCGAAGGGAAGCGATCGGATGGGCCGCCCGGCCCATACATGGGCCTCCGCCCAGAGATATTTCAGCAGCAAGGGGAAGACGCCCTCCTCCTCCAGCCGCCGAGTGGATACCGGGATCCGAACCGTAGTGAGGACCCCGAACCGGCCGTAACGGGACGCCCGTCGCACGTAATCGTGGTCTTCCGCCAGGAGCAGCGTTTCATCGAACCCACCGATGGTCTCGTGCAGATCCCGGCGGACCAGAATGCAGAACCCGGGGGCGCGGGGGGAGATCCACTGCAACGCCAGGAGGTATCCGTTGGCCACTTCATGGAACACCCGATCCGTCGGTCGGGGGCTCAGGGGCTCCATCAGGCAGGTGGCGATGTCCAGACGCCGGGCCTCGATCTCCCGCATGGCCTTCTCCAGGAAATCCGGCCGGGGAACCACATCGGCATCCAGAAACACCAGCCATGTTCCCCGGGCGACGCGCGCCCCGGCGTTCCGACCGACGGCCGGCCGCCCCCCAGGGACCACCCGGGCGCCCCAGGCCCGGGCGATCTCCGGCGTCCCGTCCCTCGAGCCTGCGTCGGCCACGATCACCTCGTCCGGCTGTCGCGTCTGGCGCGCCAGCGCTTCCAGCAGATGCGGAAGATAGGCCGCCTCGTTCAGGGTCGGGATAATCACACTGATCATCATCCGCCACCTCCCGCAGGGATGCACGGCCGTGCGCCCCGACACTTCATCCGATTCCCCCTGTCTCTCGCAGGATCTGATGCGCGAACCGGGATAACCGACGTCGATCGAGGGGATCCAGGCGATCCCACTGTTCCTGGAACCATCGGACCCGCGCCATCAGCGCCTGGACCTGATGGGGCTCTGCGTGGCTCAGGGCGACCAGGGCGGCGCTGAGGCCGGCCAGAGCCCCCAGGTCCAGCGCCCGACCCCGAAGGAAAATCCGCCCCTCATTCCTTCCCTGCTGCAGCAGGCGGAAGACCAGCATCAACCCAGCGGCCATACGGGCCATCCCTTCAGATACCGGTCCCTCCATCGGAATGGAAAGCAACCACTGAAGCAGCGTGGCGGGATCCATCCGGGCCTGCAGCTCCCGCAGCTCACCCCACAACCGGGTCCGCGTATCCCGCCAGATCCGGGCCTCCCAGATGTCGCTCAGAACGCGGCGGGCTTGAACGGTCGGGCGGAACATCACCCGGGGCCGGCCCGGGCCGGTTGGGTGGGCATATTGCCGTTCCACCAGGCCGACGCGCTCGAACAGCGCCAGCATCTCATAGGCGGTGGCCTGTCCGATGCGCAACGCGCGAGCGACTGCCCCGTAATGAAGGGGCTTCCGCCACCGCCGATACAACCGGAGGAAGGCCGCCAGGAACTCCCGTTGACGTCGGGTCAGCGCGCGCATCGCCGCTGCCTATCCGGTGATGAAGGGATTTTCCGAAAATTCCAGAAAAATTTTACACGCGCGGAAGCGGGAGCGCCAGTGGCCGATGAGGCGGAACGACGGGGGCATCCCGTGGGGATCCGGTGAGGAACAGGGGCCCTGCCGGTCGAGCAGCGGACTCTGGAAGGGGAGCACTCTTCGGGGCTGGGCCGGCCCTCCCCAGCCATCAGGGGAGCGATGGTTCCAGATTTTGGATCCCAGGTGTTTCCTCCCCAGACACCGCGGGCAGCGTAAACACAAAGGCGGCTCCGCCCCCCGGGCGATCCTCTACCCAGATGCGGCCGCCATGGGCCTCCACCGCCAGTTTGCAGAACGCCAGCCCCAGGCCCACACCGCGCCCTTTCGTCATCCCGGTGACAAAGGGCTTGAAGATCGCCTCCCGCATCTCCGGAGGCACCCCTGGCCCGGAATCCGCCACCATCACTTTCACCCACGGCGTTCCATCTGTCCGCTCCAGAGCCGCCCGGATGTGGATCTCCCCTCCGGAGGGCGTGAACTTGATGGCGTTGTCCAGCAGGTTCTGGAAAACCCGCATGATGAACAGCTCATCACCCCATACCTTGGGCAACTCCCCTGCCCCCCCACTGGGCGATGAGAAGTCCACATGCACCTCCAGCGATTTTTCGCGAATTAATATGGAAAGCTCCCGGAGAATGCCGGCCACCAGCTCCGGGAGGGAGATCGCCCTCCGATGAAGAACCACCTCCCCGGATTGCAGGCGACGCAACTCCAGGATCGTGTTGACCATCCGCAGCATACGCCCCATGTTGTCCCGGGCGATGGTCAGCACCTCCCGCTGCTCCTGGGAAAGCGGGCCCAGGCCCTCGCTCAGCAAGAAGTTCAGCGCCGTCTGAACAGAAGCCGCCGGGTTGCGCAGATCGTGGACCACCATATGGAACAGCTCCTCCCGCAACCGTTCCAGGGTCCGGGCAGGAGTCATATCGTAGATCATCGCCAGCCAACCCATCGCCGCGCCCTCGCTCTGGATTCCAACGATCTGCATGCGCAGGCTCCGCGTCTCCGTGTCGAACTCCATTGTCCAGGCGCCCGAGGGATCCCGGCGCCACTTCCTGAGCTGGCGGATCAGCGCGCGGGCCAGCGCCGGCCGGACCTTCCGCAGATCGCGGATCCCATCGGCGACCGGCCGGCCGATCCACGCCCCGGGCTCCCATTTCAGATCGAGGAGGTTCACGGCGGCCGGATTGAGCTCCAGGATCCGACCGTCGGTGCCGATCAGGATGATGCCATCCACCGCGGCGTTGATCAACGTCCGCAGACGGCGACGCTCCTCCTCCAGGAGCTCCAGCAGCCGGACGTGCTCCAGCGCCACCGCCGCATGGTTGACGATGGCCTGGCTCAGGGCGATCTGATTCAACGAGAAGCCGTGATCGCCACGCGGATCCCACACTTCTGCCAGGCCCAGCACATGGCCCCCCATGGCCAGCGGCAGAATCATCAGACGCCGCACCCCCAGCCGCTCCAGCACCCGCCCATCTTCCTTCTGGATCCATGGCGGCAGAGGCGTTCCCTCGAAACGGCCTGGCTCGGGGAGCCACAGCGCATACGGCTTGCGCTCCCGGAGCGCCGCGTTCCGGATGGAGAGCGAAACATCGCGGACCTGCTCGAGCCAGGAGAGCCACTGCCCGGAAGCGGCGTCCGAGACGACATACTCGGAAAGCAGCTCCAGCGTATCCGCTTCCGATCGATACCGGTAAAAGCGCGCGTAGATGCCTCCCGTGATCTCCGAGAGGAATCGCCCCAGGAACTTGACCACGGATCCAACATCATGGGCGGCCAGCAAATTGGCGCTGGCTTCGTATAGAAGCGAGACCTCGCGGATCTGCTCGGCCATTCGCTCCACCAGCATCGCGCGCTCCACGGCCAGGGCGAGATGATCGGCCAGCGTCTGGACAAGGGTCAGCTCATCCTCTGCGAACAGATGGGGGGCCGGATCGTAAAGGCTGAGAACGCCCACCCGGCGGGAGCCCGCCCGGAGCGGGACGCTCACCCAGGCGCGTGCGGATAGAAAGGGGATCCGCCGATGGAGCTCCGGTGCCTCGCGGGGGAGATCGCTGTAAACAACCGGCTGCTCGATCAGCGGGCCGGCTGCTTCCTCTCCCGGGTGACACTCCTCCAGCAGCCCCCGCGCTTCCTCGGGGATCCCGATCGCCGCCCGAAGGCGCAGGCAGTTCTGACCCTCATCCCACAGGTGGACCATTCCCATCTGGAATCCCGTGATCGCCTGCGCCTGTTCCAGACCGATGCGCAAAACATCATCCAGATCCTCCGCCTGGAGGATCGCAGCCACCACCCGATTCAGGGCGGCCTCATGGCGGGCCCGCCGCCGGGTTTCCTCGAACAGATAGGCGTTCGCCAGCGCCTGGGCGGCTGCGTTGGCGAACGCCTGCCCGACCAGCAATTCCTCCGCTTCCAGCTTCCACACGGTATCCCAGTAGACGGTCAACACGCCCCGAAAGGGGAACTGGCCGGAGGTCATCACGGGTGCCCACAGAGGGAACACCACGTAGGCGCGGAATCCCTCCTGAACCAGCCGGTCCCGGACGCCCTCCGTGCGGGGATCGCGCTGGACGTCCGATATGTGGATCACCGTGGGGATCTCGATGGCACGGACCCCGGGAACCCGCTGGTAGCTTTCCAGGAGCCACCGGACGTAGGCCTCCGAGAGCCCTTCCACGCCGGCGCAGGCCACTTGCTCCCGGATCGGCTCATAAAACCACAGGCCCGCCCGATCGCCCCGCAGCAACCGCCGCGCCGCCCGCAGGATGGTTTGCACCCGGGCCTGGAACTCCGGCGGGCTGTCCAGGATCTCCTGCAACGCTCCGGCCATGGCCTCCCATATCCAGGCTTCCCGACGCCGCCGCAGCGCCGCCGCCACGACATCCGCCAGGGCCCGCGTTAGGCGCAACGTTTCCTCATCCGGATCCCGGGGCCGATCATAATACAGCATCAGCTTGCCCAGGGCCTGCCCCCCACTCTGGATGGGGACGAAGGCCAGGGCGCGGATCCCTTCTCGAAGCACCGCCTCGCGGACCTCTCCCAGTTCCGGGGCTTGCTCGACATTCGGGATCCACAGGATCTGCGGATCCGGATCCGAGGGATCCCAGGGCCAGTGTCCCTCCACGGCCTGACGGTATGATTCGGAGAGATTTCGCCATGCCTTGAACCGGACCACCCCATCCGGGTCCCGCAGCAGGATGGCCGCGCGATCCGCTCCCAGGATCTCCAAGATCCCCTGGAGAACCCGATCATAGAAGCGCTCCAGATCAACCGTCTGAAAGAGCTCCTGGGTGAGCTGCTGGAGCAGCTGGAGCTGCCCGGCATACCGCTGGGCCCGCGCCTCAGCCGCCCGACGCTCGGCGTTCGTCCAAACCAGGGCGATCAGGTCTGCCAGCTCAGCGGCAAAAGCGATCTCCTCAGGGGTCCAGCGACGGATCTCGCCCACCTGCTCATGGCAGATGACCCCCACAACCTGTCCTTCCCGGCGGATCGGCGCGTCCAGCATGGAGAAAATCCCCAGGGGTTCCAGATACGACTCCCGCAGCTCCCGGGTTCGGGGATCCTGACGCGCGTCCGTCGCATCCACAGCCCGGCCCTGCCGCAGCGCCTCGAAGTAAGCGGGATAATCCGCAGCCCGCAGGACCGCTCCCTTGTGGAAGGTGCCGGACGGCCATTCGACATGGACCAGGCATTCGAGCCATCCGCTCCGTTCATTCAGGCGCCAGATATTCACCCGGCTGACTTGAAGGGTTTCCGCCGCCACCCATGCGATCCGCGACAGCGCTTCCTCCAGATCCCCGGTCTGGACATGGGGGTCGGTCGCCAAGCGGATCAGGGCTTCCTGCTGTCGGGCGCGCTGGAGGGATTGCCGCTTGTATTCTGTGATATCGCTGGCCCGCACCAGCCATCCCGCTCGCTCCTGGAATTGCAGAATGGGCTGGAAGGAGATCAGAAACCAGCGATCCTCCTCCGGATGGCGGAATTCCCCGATCCCTCCTTGTCCCTCCCGCGACCACAGCCGCAGCGCCTCGCGGAGATCCGGCCACGCAGCCAGCGCCTCTTCCATCGATGCCCTGATCAGGGCAGCGGGAGCGCGGTGGAGCCAGCGTGCCATCGGGGGATTGACATCGACCACCCGCCCCTGCGGATCGAGAACCATCATGCCTTCCGACATGGTCTCCACGATCAGACTTCGGGCAATCGGGATCGGGTGGAAAGAGGGGAGGGTCTGGAATACCAAGCCCAGCAGCACCGCTGCCAGCCCCAGCATCACGGCGCTCGCCCCTCGCCATGGAGCGGATCGATACGCATAGGAGGGATCATAGAGGCTCAGGAGGAAGGCAGCGAAGATCAGGGCCGTGGCCAGGAACAATCCAGCGATCACCGGGAGCGATTCGCGGGAGACATGGATGAGAACAGGAAACATAAACGCCAGGGCGACCAGAAAGGCCATGATCGCGAACAGCGTATGGAGCCAGAACCACGGCCCGTAAGCGATCTGCAGCGCTCCATCGGGGCGCAACTCCAGCGTGGACCAGATCAGATGATGGCGATCGTTCGAGAAAGCGAGAAGGACGGTAAGGGCGGGGATCAGGAAGATCCCGATCCGATAGCGGAGACGGAGCCGCAGGACCGTGCCGGAATACTGAATAGCGCCCAGCAGGAGAAACGGGGCGATCCCAACAACCCCTATCACCTGAGCCCGGACCCCGAGGAGCCGGATCTTCGGATCCACCGGCGCGACGATGAGGCTCTCGCTGATCCCCCACCAGGCCAGCGCTGCCAGGGCCAGCGTCCACAGGTGAGCCTCCGGGGTTCGCGTTCGCCGCCCGCCCACATAGGCGAGGATCAGGCCTGCCAGTCCCAAAATCCCACCCAATAGGGCCATCCCATCGGATCCTTTCGTTTGGCCGGAGTTCCATAGCGGGTTCTTCAGTCTTTGATCCTTTCTGCCATAGATGCGTGAAGAAAGCCAAAAGAGGCGGTCCTGCCATCCGGAGTGCAAGCCTTCAGCGCAATGGGCGCGATGATATCACTGATGTTAGAATAATGCAACCCTCCGGAGCTGTCAATACTGACGATCGACAGGCGCGGTAGGGGCCGCTTCAGCAGCGACACCCCTGTAGATGGCTGGAACGAGAAGTAGAATATAGGGGCATCCATCATAACAGAACGGCGAGATCCGCGGGAGTCTTTCCTGATGCTGGCCCGTCTACAGGAGAGCTTGCAGACTGCAATCCAGAGCTTAATGGCCAACAAACTTCGCACGGCCCTCAGTCTCCTGGGGATCCTGATCGGGGTCGGCGCGGTGATCGCCCTGCTGGCGGCGGGCCAGGGGGTGCAGGATTACATCCAGCGCCAGGTCCAGGCGATTGGACCCAACGTCCTGTTCGTCTTCCCCGGGGGATTCTCTCAGAGCGGGTTCACACGGGCCGCCGCCCAGCAATCCGGTCTGATGCGTCCTATCCTGACGCTGGGCGATGCCCGGGCCCTGCAGGATCCGACCCGGGCGCCCGATATCCTCATGGTCGCCCCCGTGGTGGCCCAAACCTTTCCGGTCGCCTCAGAAAAAGAGCGCGCCATCGTGACGGTGCGCGGGGTGACCCCCGAGTATCGCATCGCCCGGAACTGGCAGGTGGATCGCGGGCGGTTCATCGAACCCGAAGACGAAGGAACCCGCGCCCGGGTCGCCCTGCTGGGCGCGGAGACCGCTCGGACCCTTTTCGGGGAAGGGGACCCGATCGGACAGCTGATTCGGATCCGGGATGTCCCCTTCCGGGTGATCGGCCTGTTGAGCCGGAAAGGTGGGACCTCCTTCGGGAACGATGACGAGGTGGTGCTGATCCCCCTCAGCACCATGCATCAGTATCTTTACAGCGTGCGGGGGCGTGGGGGGGAGCCAGGCCTCACCGCCATTGTGCTGGTTGCCCGCTCCCATGAGCGGATCCGGATAGCCCAAGAGCAGGCGATCACGATCCTGCGGGAACGCCATGGGGTCCGCTTTCGGGAAGATGAGGATTTCACCGTTGTCTCCCAGGAAGAGATCCTGAGCCTCTTCGGCAACCTCACCGCGATCCTCACTGCCTTTCTTTCCGCGATCGCCGGGATCTCTCTGCTGGTCGGAGGGATCGGGATCATGAACATCACCCTGGTCTCGGTGCGGGAGCGCACCCGGGAGATCGGCCTGCGCAAAGCGGTAGGGGCCCGGCGGCGGGATATCATGCTCCAGTTTCTGGTCGAGACGGTGCTGCTTTCGCTAACCGGGGGCGCGCTGGGGGTCCTGCTGGGGATCGGGGTGGCGCAGTTGATTTCCGCCCTGGCGGGAGGCGCGTTTCGGGCGATGGTGACCCCCGGGGCGGTGATGCTGGCGGTGGGCATCAGTTCAGCCGTCGGTCTCTTCTTCGGTCTCTACCCCGCCTGGAGGGCCGCCCGCCTGGACCCGATTATCGCGTTACGGTATGAATAGCGGGTTCTGCGCCGATTTCCAATTCAGCAAGGAGACCGAACATGCGAGCGGTGATCGAGGTGGAAGGGTTGCGGAAAGCCTACGGATCCTATGTCGAGGTCGGAAGATCCTCTCAGCATGGCTTCCCATCACCCACCTCGTCGTCCTAATGCGCGGATTGTGGGCCGGGGGGTCGCTGGGAAGCCACCTCGGGGACCTCGCCTTCCTGGCGGCGACGGGAGCGATCGGCGGGGTGCTCGCCGCGAGGTTCTTCCGATGGGAGTGAGCGTCCCCTGGGCCGGCCTGAAACCAAATGAGAGGAGGAGCCTATGAAGAAGTGGAAGATCGGTTTGATAGGGCTTAGTGCCGTGCTGACCGTGGCATGCCAGCGGCCCACCCCCACACCCACCCGAATCGAAGAGGAAGCGGGCCCGCGGGCACCGGCCCCGGCCACGCCGACGACGGTTCCGTCGCCCACCCCGCGCCTGACGCCGACGGTGCCTCCGTCGCCCACCCCGCGCCCGATCCCGACGGCCGCCCTTGGCCCTTCATGCGCGGCCCCTCCGATCCCGGGGCCCCAACCTCCTTTCACGACCCGGGCGGCCCAGCAGTGTCTCCATCTGCATCTAGAAGCGAACGAGGAATGGGCCCACGATGGATACGAGATCGCGGCGATGATCGGCTACCCGCAGCAGCCGCCGTGCGCCGCCTTCGGCCTCGCGATCTCCTGGCAAGTCACCGCGGGAAACGGCGAAGGGATCGTGTGGATCCTGAACACCCAAGGCGTCGAACGAATGTGGAAAGGACCGCAGGGAGCCGTGCTCGCCGGCTGCAGCCACATCACGCTCAGGAACACCGGGGCGGGCCCGGTGGATCTCGATGTGCGGGTGGTCGTCGACACCCCCTGACGACAGCCGCTGGATCTCGATCCGGGAGCTCCGGGCCTCTGCGATCCCCCCTGTAAAATAAAGGCCCGCGAGCATCCCGATCGATCAGATATGGAGAGCCGCCCCCAGGGCGGCATGGGCGGCCTCGGCCAGGACCTCGCTGAGGGTGGGGTGGGCATGGACCGCCCGCACGATCTCCTCCGGGGTGAGCTCGGCCGTCCGGGCCAGGACCATCTCGGGCAGCAGCTCGGTGACTTCAGGGCCGATGAGATGCACCCCCAGGATCTCCCCATATTTGGCGTCCACGACCAGTTTGATAAACCCCGCGTGCTCGCCGAAGGCCAGGGCCTTCCCGTTGGCCTGGAAGGGGAACTTCCCCACTTTCACGGTGTAGCCCTGCTCCTTCGCCTGCTTCTCGGTCAACCCCATGGAGGCGATCTGAGGGCGGCAGTAGGTGCAGCGCGGCATGGCCAGGTAGTCCAGGGCCGGGGGCATCGGGCCCTTCTCCTCGCGGGCGGCGATGTGTTCCACCGCCACGATCCCCTGGGCCGAGGCCACATGGGCCAGGGCCAGCTTCCCGGTGACATCGCCGATGGCATAAATGCTGGGCACCGAGGTCTGAAGGAATTCATTCACGACGATCGCCCCCCGCTCCGTCTGCACCCCCACAGCCTCCAGGCCCAGGTTCTCGATGTTGGGCTGGACGCCGATGGCCACCAGCACGGTCTCCGCCTGAAGGGTCTGCCCGCCGGCTTCCACGGCCACCCCATCGCCCGCCGCCCGCACCGCCTCCACCCGGGTGTTCGTCATGAAGCGGATCCCCAGGCGGGTGAACTGCTTCTCCAGCTCGACGCTGATCTCCTCATCCTCCAGCGGCGCCAGATGGGGAAGCATCTCGATCAGTGTCACCTCCGCGCCGTAAACCCGGAAGAGATAGGCGAACTCCAGCCCGATCGGGCCCGCGCCGATGATGACGATGGAACGGGGGACCTGTTTCAGCTCCAGGGCCTGGCGGTAAGTGATCACCCGGGGTGGATCCAGGGAGAGGCCCGGCAGCAGCCGCGGCCGGGCGCCGGTGGCCAGGATGATGTATTTCGCCTCCAGCACCCCCTCGAACTTCTGGCCGCCGACGGCTGCCCCCTGCGTCGGATGCACCTCGACCTCCCGGGCCGAGCGAAGGCGCCCCTCCCCCTCGTAGACGTCAATCCGGTTCTTGCGCATCAGGAACTGAACGCCCCGCACCAGCCGATCAGCCACCTGACGGCTGCGGCGGTAGGCCGCCTCGTAATCGACCTTCAGGTTCTCGAAGGAGAACCCGAACTCATCCCCCCGGCGCAGGAGCTCGATCACTTCGGCGTTGCGCAGCAACGCCTTGGTGGGGATGCAACCCCAGTTCAGACACACCCCGCCCAGATGCTCCCGCTCGACCAGGGCCGTCTTCAGGCCCAGCTGGGCCGCCCGGATGGCCGCCACATACCCGCCCGGCCCGCCTCCGATGATGACCACGTCATACTGCGGCATGGGATCCTCCCTATGTGGAACTCCTCCCGGCTTTCTGGATCCGGCGAGGGCAACGGATGGATCTGCCAGCAGAGCTCGCGCGATCCGGCCATGGATTCCCGCTCCATCGGCGGACAGCCCGCCTCACCCGCTCAGGCGGGCCTTCAGCTCCGCGATCACCCGAACCGGCGTGGGATCGATTTCATACGCCAGCGCCAGATACACGCTGATGAAATCGCCCAGGAAGATCAGGGAGAACGCCTGAGCGATCGGGCTCTCCCCACGCCCGATGAAGAGATCGGTGTTCACCCCCTGACGCATGAACAGCTCGCGGGTGATCCGCACCCGCAGGGCGTTGCGCGGATGATCCGAAGGGGCAGTCAGGAAAAGGGTTATCAGATGGGGCAACAGCTCAGGGGGAAACTCCGTGCCGACCACTGTGTTGTGATCGGCTTCCGGCAGGGCCTCGAAGACCGCCGCCGCCTTCGCGTTCTCATTGATCTGGGTCTTCCAGCGGCGGGCCACCTCGGCCAGGGGCCCTGCTCCGAAGATCACCGGAAGGCGCCCGATCAGCTGCCCGGCCATCCGCTTGGCCGGGTTCTGGACAGCCGGGACCTCCGGGGCCATGCGGGGGAGATCCTCCTGCATGATGGCGACCGCCTCATCGATAGCCGGCCGCTGATCCGGGATCAGCCCCAGCCGGTGGAGCAGGCCGAGGAGGATGGCGAAGGAATACCCCAGAGCGGCCCGGGGTTGCCCAACCGGCTCGAACAGGAACAGCGGGACCCCCCACGTCCGGGCCCATTCCGCCAGCCGGCCTCCCGTTGCCACCGCCGCCAGGGCGCATCCACGCTTCCGGGCGGTTTCGAAGACCTCCAGCGTCTCCTCGGTCTCCCCCGAATAACTGGAGGCGACCACCAGAACCCGTGGTCCCCGCGCGAAGGCCGGCAGGGTGTAATCCCGCACCACCACGAGCGGGATCGGGCATTCCCCCCCAGTCAGGGCAGCGACCAGAGAGGCCCCAATGGCCGACCCGCCCATCCCGGCGATCACAACAGCGTGGAAAGCCGAAGCATCCCATTCGCGGGGCAGCGGCGTGGCCATCGCCAGCTCCCAACCAGCCCGCAACTGCCGCGGAAGATCCGCCACCAGGTCCAGCATCCGGCCTGTGTCCAGCGCCCGAAGGCGCGCCACGTCGTCCAGATGAAGCATCGGGATCCCTCCTGCAGGGAACGAAATCGCCGGCCAGGACAAACCGGGCCATCTATCCTCGCATCCGGCTCAACCCGGAGGCACGGAGCGAAAGCAATCGCATTATAGCATGCTCAATGGGCAAGTTTTCGCAACCGGATCCTGGGTTTTCTTAAGAGATGGCCTCCGCGTTCGGATGGCTTCTCCGTTCAATCAGCAGTGGAGCTCTCCCGGCGGGGGAGTTTTGCACTCATACCCGTTACCGATAAAATGATAAAGCGCTTTACTCAAGGGGGCTGGAAATCCCTGCATGGGTGTCCTGGCGGATCCCGGAAGGGAACAGCCGTCTGGAGAAGCTCGATGGGGATCCCGGCGCCCTAACCTCCATTCTTCAAAGGAGGGATGGATGAGCGCTCTTCGGAACGAGGGGCTGATTCCCAAGCGCCTTGCCCGTCTGAGCGATCTGGCCAGCAATCTCTGGTGGACCTGGCAGCCGGACGCCCAGCGGTTGTTTCAACGCCTGGACCCGGTGCTCTGGGAGGAGGTGCGGCATAACCCGGTGGCCCTGCTCCGACGGATCGAGCGGATCCGCCTCAACGCGGCGGCCCAGAGCCCGGTTTACCTGGAGCTTTACGATCGGGTTCTGGCGGAGTTCGATCGGGCGGTCGCTGGGGAGACCTGGTTTGAACGGTCCTTCCCGGAGCACGCGGGGACTACCATTGCGTATTTCTCCACCGAGTTCGGCATCCACGAAGCGTTCCCGGCTTACGCGGGCGGCCTGGGAGTGCTGGCCGGAGATTCCCTGAAGGAAGCCAGCGATCTCGGGCTCCCCATGGTGGGGATCGGCTTGCTGTATCAGCACGGCTATTTCACCCAGCGCATCACCGAGGACGGCTGGCAGGAGGCGCTGTATGAAGATCTGGATCTCGAAAACCTCCCCCTCGCACGGGTGACCGGTCCCGATGGACAGCCCCTGCAGGTGGAAGTCTCCATCGCAGGCCGCCCGGTTCGGGCTCAGATCTGGCGCCTGCAGATCGGGCGGATCCCCCTTTATCTCCTGGATACGGCCCTTCCTGAGAACCTCCCTGCGGACCAGGAGCTTTCCGCCCGGCTCTACGATGGGGATCCCGAACGACGCATCGCCCAGGAGATGATCCTGGGGATCGGAGGGGTGCGGGCGCTGCGCGCCCTGGGGATACGCCCCGCCGTCTGGCATCTGAACGAAGGACATTCCGCGTTCTCCATCCTGGAACGGCTGCGGGAGTATATCGCCGAAGGGATCCCCTTTGAGGAAGCCGCCGCATGGGTCCGGGAGACCACGGTGTTCACCACCCACACCCCCGTCCCCGCGGGCCACGATCGATTCTCCCTGACGCTGATCGAGAAGGCGTTCGCCGGCTACTGGGAGCAGCTCAAGCTCTCCTTCGAGGAATTCTGCGAGCTGGCCCGCCAGGACGAACCATGGGGGCCGACGTTCAACATGACCGCCCTGGCCCTTCGCTTCTCGAACCACCGGAACGCGGTGAGCGAGCTACATGGCCGGGTGACCCGTCGGATGTGGGCGCACCTGTGGCCGGACCGCGCGGTGGAGGAGGTCCCCATCCGTCACATCACCAACGGTGTGCACATCGGAACCTGGCTGGCGCGCCGGATGCGAGCGCTGTATCAGCGCTACCTGGGGCCGGACTGGATGGAACGGGTGGACGATCCCGCCCTCTGGGAGCGGGTTCTGGAGATCCCGGACGAGGAACTGTGGACGGTCCGGCGCCATCTCAAGCGCAAGCTGGTCGCCTTCATGCGCGAGCGGGCGCGGCGGCGCTGGCAACGCAACCATGTTTCTCCCATCCAGATTGTGGCCTCGGGGGTGCTCCTGGATCCCTACGCTCTCACCATTGGTTTCGCCCGACGGTTCGCCCTCTATAAGCGGGCTTACCTGCTGTTTCGAGATCCCGACCGCCTACGGCGGCTGGTGAACGATCCGCACCGCCCTGTCCAGATCATCCTGGCCGGGAAAGCGCATCCGGCCGACGAGCCGGCCAAGCGGATGATCCAGGAGATCTACCGCATGATCAAAGACCCTTCCTTCGGCGGGCGGATCGTTTTCATTGAGGACTACGATATGGAAGTGGCTCGCTATCTGGTGCAGGGGGTGGATGTCTGGCTGAACACCCCGCGGCGGCCGCTGGAGGCCAGCGGCACCAGCGGCCAGAAGGCCGCCCTCAACGGCGTGTTGAACCTGAGCGTCCTCGACGGCTGGTGGCGGGAAGGATACAACGGAGCCAACGGCTGGGCCATCGGGGAAGATCGGGATTATGAGGATCCGGAGGCCCAGGATATCGCCGACGCCGCCTCGCTCTACGAGCTGCTGGAGAACGCCGTGGTGCCCCTTTATTACGATGTGGAAGCCGATGGCATTCCCCATCGCTGGCTGCGCATGGTGAAGGAATCCATCCGCTCCCTGGCCCCCTTTTTTAACACGCGTCGGATGATGAAGGAATATCTCCACGAGATGTATCTTCCCGCCATGGAAGCGGCCCGCCGCCGGACGGCCATCCCCCGGGAGCCGGTTCTTTA